>DAIDJI010000047.1 GCA_027451455.1 Planctomycetales bacterium
GCGACGGATCCATCGGGATCAAGCCAGGAATGACGGCCGCCCCCGGCGGCCCAACCCAGGCAGGCCCGCCGATCGAGTACAACGGCCCTTTCCGGATCGAGTTAAAATCCATGAACCTCGTCCACGACTTCGAGGCCGGCACCAGCCTCGCAAACTTCCAGTTCGAAGCAGCCTGGGAGCCGAGGCTCCGCCCGATGCTGCTCAAGTTGAAGGGAGACGAGATCAAGGTGATCGACGACCGGGGCAAGGAAGTGAAGCCCCAGATGGCGATGGAATCGGACGAGGTCGTGATCCGCCCCGAAAACCCCGTCGCGGAGATTAACCTCAACCTCCAGGCCCCCGACCGGACCGCCTCAAAGCTGAAATCGCTCAAGGTCAAGGCCGAGTTGACCATCCCGGCGGGGATCAAGGTGTTCCGCTTCCCCAGCCTCGCGAACCAGAACGCGAAGCTCAAGCAAGGGGACGTCGCTGTCGAGTTGCAGGACGTTGAAGTCGAGGAGCAGACGTGGAAGGTCCACGTCGAACTGACCTATCCCGCCGAGGGCCCGGCGTTCGAGAGTTATCGCCAGGGTCTATTCAACAACCGACTCTGGCTCCAGCGAGCGGACGGATCACGATTCGAGCACAACGGCGGTTTCAATTCGACGGGCTCCGATGGCGGCCGACTGGGCTTCGAATACCTGTTTGTCGACGCCCCCGGCAAGCCGGCCGATTACGGGCTCGTGTATGAGACTCCCAGCAAGGTGATCCGGATCCCCATGGAGTTTGAGTTCAAGGACATCCCGCTCCCCTGATCCCTCAGGTTTTCGAAGCCATCACGAAAAATACGAAGTACGAGAAAAGAAGGAAAATCAGGAAACAACCGATACTGGTTGAAAGTCCGTTACCTCGATCCTTTCGTATCCTTCCTGATTTTCATGGTGGTTCCGTTTCCTTGCGACGGCGGGTCGTCGCCGTGCGGGCTTGAACTGGTCTCGCTCCAGCGCATATTTCTGGAGTTTCTGGGTGACACTCCGCCTCGAAAGCCCGCTGTGCCTGGCACACCGAGCCACGTTTCCCTTGTACTGGGTCAGGAGCTGGGCGAAATACTCGCGCTCGACCTGCCCGATCAGATCCGCTGTGACATCCGGCAGAGAGCGGTCGATGTCAATCAGTGCCGACCCGCGACGCTTCTCCGCGGTCCGAGGCACGACGGATTCAGGAAGGTCGTCACGGTGCATAACCCTTCCCATCGAAAGTGCAACCGCGGCCCGGATCGCATTCTCCAACTCGCGGACATTCCCCGGCCAGGGGTGCCGGAGCAGGGCCTGCATCGCCTCGGGATCAATCTCGGCAATCCGAGAGCCCCCCTCCGTTCGATGCTGCTGGAGGAAATGGGTGGCCAGCAGGGGGATGTCCTCGATCCGATCACGCAGCGGAGGCAGGTCGATCCGGATGACATTGAGCCGGTAGAACAGGTCGGCGCGGAATCGGGACGCCTTCACCTCCTGCTCCAGGATCTTGTGGCTTGCGGCGATGATCCGGACGTCTACCTGGATCGTCTCGGTTCCGCCGACTCGCTCAAACTGGCCGGTCTGGAGCACGCGGAGCAGCTTTGGCTGGAGGCTCGCCGGGATATCGCCGGCCTCGTCGAGCAGGAGAGTTCCGCCGTTCGCCAGCTCGAACCGCCCGATCTTCCGCCGTTCGGCCCCCGTGAATGCCCCCTTCTCGTGCCCGAACAGTTCCGACTCCAGCAACGCATCGTTCAGGACGGCGCAGTTGAGTGCCACGAACGGTCCGTTCCGACGGGTATCGGCCGCGTGAACGGCTCGTGCGACCAGCTCCTTGCCCGTACCCGTTTCTCCCTGGATCAGTACGGTGGACCCAATCGGTCCGACCTGCTCGATCAGGTCGAAGATTTTTCGCATCTTCGGACTGCGGGAGACCATCGTGTGGAAATGGTAGCTGTCTGACGCCTGCTTGCGAAGTTGCTCCAGCTCATCGATCAGTTCGCGACGCTCCAGGGTCCGCTTGACCAGAAATCGCAAGCGATCCGGGTCGCAGGGCTTGGCGATGAAGTCATCGGCGCCCGATTTCATCGCGTGAAGGGCGTCGGTCGGCTCTCCGTAGGCAGTCAACATGATGACACCGACCGGCATCCGCTCGGCACGAACGCGACGCAGCAGCTCCAGTCCACTTAGCTCGGGCATCCTCAGATCCGTGATGACCAGATGGAACCGTCCCGAGACCAGCGCCTCCCACGCCGATCGTCCGTCTGAGGCGTTCTCGACCTCATAACCCTCGGATTCCAGAATCCGTCGGAGATAATGAAGATTGATCTCGCTGTCGTCCACGGCGAGAATTCGAAGACTCATAAAATCGACCTTCCTTGTTCTCGGGCACCGATCGCGGTGAAAAACGTCCTGTTCCGATGAGTGACGAGCTGAGCGGTTCGTGAGAGTCAGGGCTCCTGGCGGGCTGAAGAATCATCGGGCGGCGGTTCGAGGGTCGGCGGGACGACTCGATCGGGAGGAACCGGACGGACTGGTCCACCTGGCGTTGGCATGGCACGCGTCCGGACCTTGATCTCCATCCGGCGTCCCCCCTGTCGGATGATGGAGAGCGTCCGCTCCTGGCCGATTGGTGCGGATTCGACCGCGTCCTGCAAGGCAGCAATCCCCTCCACCTCTCGACCGTCGACAGCGAGAATCAGGTCCCCCGGTTCCATTCTGGCATCGGCCGCGGGACTATCGGGGCGAACACTGACGACCCGAAGTCCGTGACGCCCGGCCGACGGTTCCGCGGGTTCGACGCTCACGCCCAGATAACCGCGCCGAACTTCTCCGTATCGTCCCAGATCGTCGGCCACACGCCGGGCTCGATCGGCCGGGACAGCGTGCCCGAGGGCTTCAGAACCATCGGGACGCCGGCGGATCGGTTGGCCGATTCCGACCACCTCGCCTTGAAGATTGACCAGCACGGCACCACTTCCGAGCCGGCCGATGGCGTCGGTCTCCAACCAGTCGAAGCCCGAGGCTCGTCTTCGCGCGCTGAAGATGCCAGCCGATATCGATGGTTCGCCGGGAACAAAACGCCCGAGGCCAATGAGCCAGTCACCCGGCTCGAGTTGCGAGGGATCGCCCCACGACGTCCGGGGATGGGGCAGGTCTCGCATGTCGGCGGCGAGCAGGGCCAGGCCGCTCCACCGGTCACGGCGGATCTCGGCGGTCGTCCGCTCGCGGCCATCAGCGAAGGTGATCACGAATCGAGTGGGGCCTTCCGTGGGAGCCTCGGCCGTGAGGATGTATCCCTTCTCGGGGTCCACGATCAGTCCCGTAAAAGAGACGACGGGAACGTTGAGATCGGGCGAGAATACGGTCGCAGGTCGAGCACCGAGGATCGGTGGGGCCAAAATGAATCCATCGGCTGGACGGATCGCGACGAGCGAGGGTCGGACGCGGACGGCCGCACTCCGGAAAGCGGCCGAGAGGGCCGAGGCCGGATCTTCGCCCCAGGCTGGGGTAGCACTCAGAGATGTTAGTGTGAGGCCGACGAGGATCGCCCCGATGGGCCACCTTGCCCGAAGATTACCGACCATCGGAATCCTCCCTGTTGCGGGTGCGTCTTTGTCGTGGATCGGTTGGGAGCGGCCTCCTGGGCCGCGCGGGTGTGGTGGAGGATCGCCAACCCGCGCGGTCTCGAACAAGCCACCCGAGACTATAACGATCGGTCGGGGATCGTCGCAATGGCGACTCGTCCGAACGATCATGGCCTCGGGGCAAGTGTCAACTTGTTTTCGTTTTTGCTCAGGAACCGGGCTTCGCCGCAGCCCTTGGGACATCCTGGCGACGCGATTTTCTCTTCGCGGGCGATGACCGTCCCTTGGCCTGGTATTCGAGGCGACCGGCGAGCGGATCGATATAGGGGAGCGTCTTCTTGCGGCGACCGGCGGAGAGATGCACGACGATCGGCCGATCGATCTGGTCGGGACGCAGCTCCACCACCCGGCGCTCCTCCTGCGGTGTCCCTTCGTGGAGAATCGTCTCCACTTTCAAGTGGATGGTCGGCTTCTTGTCGTCGCGAGCAATCGTCCGGATGTGGATCGTGTAGTCGCCGTCGAACCCTCGGGGGCAGACGTAAACCTCCTCGGGATGCAAGCCATAGCCATTCTTGAGGATTGAGCCGCCGAAGACGGTCCGAGGAAGGTCGTAGGAGGCCGTCACGCCGAGGGGTTCGTCGACGGCCAGGTCGTAGTCGGCATAACCGTCCCAGGTCAGGCGGATATAGACATCGCGGCCCAGGGCGTCACGAAGCGTTTGCTCGAGGTCGGCCGCCTCACGAGTCCGCCCTTCCTCTCGGAGCACGGTCGCCATCTTTTCGACCTGATTTCGGCATTCGTTACGGATGTACTCATCCTCGCCGGGCCAGCCGAGTGCCAGTAACTGCTCGACGGTACGCCCCATCCGCGCCGGATCTTTCTGGATTCGGGCGAGGTTGACCGACATCTTCAGCGGTTCGCTGCGATGCGGGATCTTCTCGGCGGCCTCGTCGAGCAGGGCCCCAACGCGGGTGAGTTGACCCATGAGGAACATGGTATCGGCCACGCTGACGAGATCGTTGGGATTGTGTGATTTTTGGGCCAGATCCGCAGCGTAATTCAGTGACGTCTGGATATCGGCGGCCGAACCGTGGTTCATTTGCATCGCCAGAGCCAGCGCCCGGTACATCCAGGCCTCGGCGTTGTTCCCGCGATTCCAGAGATATCCCTTCAACGCCGCCTCGACGTCCCGCATGCGCTTCGCGTGGCCGAGAAGGCGAACGGCCTCGTGGAGATTTCCGGGTGGGTCGTCATGCTTCTTGTAGTAGTCCATCCAGAAAGCGAATGGGTCTTTGTGTTCGCTCGCGCGGATGGCCGCAGAAGGATCGCCGCCAATTCGGATCAAACCACGAGCAGCCGGAGCTCCAGCACCCTGCGGGATGACGAGCGGAGGGACACCTTGATCGGTGGTGGTTGATTTGGGCTTCACGATCGGGCCAGACTGCAAGGGCCCGTTGCCCAAAGACGAAGGGCCAGCCGGCTTTGCGCCGGACTGGCCCCGAGACTTCGTCATGGACTGGTAGGCCGGATCGTTCCGGAGGACGTCATCTACTTGCTTTTTTTTTGCGAGTAGTCGACATCCCCGTCGCCAGGGATCTGGGGATCGACGGCCGGGATCGACATCATCCCCATACCGCCGCCCATCATGCCGCCGCCCATACCGCCGCCCATCATGCCGCCGCCCATACCGCCCATACCGCCGCCCATCATGCCGCCGCCGCCGCCGCCCATCATGAGCGACATTGGGATGATGGCGAGGTCGGCGACCGGGTACACACGGATCTCGGTCTGGGCGTCCTCGGACTCCGCGGAGGTGATCATCAGGAAGCCGTCCTTGACCGTGTAGATCAGGCCGAGCTGCTTGAGGATCAGTCGAAGCGTAATCTTCAGCGGAACGCCCTCAAGGTCGATCTGCACGGTCGAGTTCAGCGAGCGTTCGGCCTCCTGGAGGCCGATCGGATCGACGTAGATGGGGATGCCGTTGAAGGAAGGGGTCGCTGTGGCCTGCTTGATATACTTCAGCACGTCGTCGAGCGGGGTCTCATTGGCGAAAGACATGCTGATCGGCTCATCGAGCTTTTCAAGGATCTGGCGGGTCTTGGGATCGCGCTCGAAGAGGTCGACTGCCTTGCCCCAGCGCTTGATGCGGCGCTCGGACATGGTCCTCCACCAGTCGGCATCGGGGTATTCCATGAACTGGTTATCGGGGAAGGGGATCGAAGCCCGGGTGACATCCTGCATCGTCAGCAGGTAGCGATACTGCTTCAGGCGGACGAAGAGGTATTCCTGGAAGTAGAAGCTCGTGGCATTGGAGACGAATTCGCCGATGGCGGGTGTGGGGTCGTTGTCGCTGTAGGGAAGCGGACCACCGCGCTGGAGGGCGTAAGCCTTCTGGGCAAGGATACGGGCCTCGTAGAAGGGCTGGGTGGCAGCGCGGATGTCGCCGAGACCGCCGATGAACAGGACGTTATAAACGCCCTCACTCATCAGGGTATCGAACTGCGTCATCATCGCGCCGATCGTTTCCTTGTTGCTCTGGAAGACGTCGATGGCGCGGGTGCGCTGCTCGCTGGCGGCCTCGATCCGCTGCCGCTCGGCCCGCTCCCCGATGATTCTCTCCTCCTGCTGGACGGTGGAGATCATCTGGGCCTGGATGCGGCGGTCGAGGGCGTTTCGATCGGCCTCGGGAACATTATTGGCCGATCGGACGAGGTTCTGGGCGAGGCGGAGAGCCGCGATCGCGTCCTCGGGCCTGGCCTGATCGACCATCTGCCGGGCTGCCTGAAGCCGCTGCTCGACGTCGTTGGTGAGCTGCTGCTTCGCCAGGGCCTCGGAAGCCCGGGTCTGCTCGAGAGTGGCGCGGGTGTCCGTCGTGGTTGGGGCTGGGGTGCCAGGCTCGGGAGCCGGTGCGCCCGAAGCGACCTGACCGGGATCAGCAACACCAGCAGCGGAGGGTGCCGGAGCGGCCGGCGCGGCTGGAGGCGTCTGAACCGGCGCAGGTTCCTCTTGCTGCAAGGCGGTTGGCACAATCGCGTCTGTATGCTTCTTCTCGATCTCTTCCAGACCCAGCGACGCGACCTTGTTATTCGGGTCGAGTTTCAGGGCTCGCTGGAAGAAGGTTCGGGCAGCGGTTGCCGAGCCCTGGGCCAGGGCCTGTCGCCCCAGGTCGGCGAGTTGTTGCGAAATCGGAGGATCGTCGGCAGCGAGGGTCGGAACGACGGGGAGCAGTGTTAAACTGCTCAGCATCAGGAAACCGGCACCTCGCCTCAGTCGGGCGGTTCGGGACATGTTCGGTGCTCTCCACCAGAAGGATATGACCGGCACCAGGACCGGCTCGGGCGCTCGATGTTCCCTCATTTAACGTACGAAACGGCTCTCGGCCTCTCAAGGCCGTTGGCAGGACGGGCTGAAAAAATTCGTGGTGCAACGGAAGTTCAATGCACGCTCCCGGGTGAGCGACTGCCCCGCGCGAATATCCGCGATGGGCTCCGTCTCATCGGATTCCATTATGCCACACGGTTCCGGAGTCGGCCAACCAATGGCGCAGGTCGGGCATCCGCAGTGGCCCAATGCTTTGACAGCATCACCGTAGTAACCTAGAAAAGCTATAAGAAGGCCTGATCGGGCCGAACCTCATGCGACCGAAGGCGAAGGCGGGTCGCTCTCGGCACGACTTACCTCCGGAACAGCAACCAAAGAAGTCTAACGGGAAACCTTCCAAAATGGCTGCCGATGATCCTCAGACGAATCCTCCGTCGTCGGAATTCGATTTTTCCCGGTTCCCCGAGAACACCCTGTTTCACGAGCGCCGGACCGGCCGCGAGCGCAGGTTCCGAGGGGATGCGCCGGAGGCCGGCACTCCGGCACCTCGGAAGGAGGTGGGCGAGGAAAGGCGACAGAAGAAGGAACGTCGGCGGCGGATCGATCCCACCACTTTCGAGAAGCAGTACACCGACGACGAGCTCGAGTTCATGAGCGCCATGCAGCGCTTCAAGGAACTCTCGGGGAAGACCTTCCCCTCGTATGGGGATGTCATCAGGGTTGCTGTGATGCTCGGCTATCGCCGCGCGCTCTTCGAATTTGACGTCGCGCCTGACGGCAGCCAGGATTTCGATCCGTCCCTGATCCTGGCGTCGGTCGAACACAACTGAGTTCGGCCCGAAACGCGGCGATCTGGGGTCCGACTAGCTACTCTGGTTTCTCACTCCCAAACTTCTCGCCACATGCACGCAAGCCCTGAGGTTGCCGCGGTCCATCGAACTTGCCCGGCCGAACGTCTGGTCTTGGTCTTATCCCAGCCCGTCATCGTGAACTGATCCGCAGATCGTCTGGGCCCCTCAAAACCCGAAACCAGGCCAGCAGGGCCTCACCGGTCAGGCCAACCGCCCGCGTGACTTCAGGCGATGGAGAGCGTCTGGCCTCGCCACGAGTTGAGCCATGATGAGCTGGTCCGGCTACACTCGAGAGTGTCTCCGGGACTGTTGAGCCGGCAAATGGGAGACCCACAAAAACCTGATCAACCTCGGCGACGGTCGCGAGCGGGCGACGCGGGGTCGGCGAGAGATTCAGTCCCTCGGCGAATTGATTCAAAGTGGTGGCGGTGTCGACCAGCGGGTCCGCCGGAGCCTCGATCGGCTCCCATTGAGATGCGACCGACCCTCTCAAGGAGGTTCCGGGCGAGAAACTGCATTGCGACTCGCCTCGGGCAGGACGTTCATGCCTTCTTTCCATCGTCGTTGTGGTTGAGGTCGTGGGCGAAGCAGCCTGGACGATGATCCTCTCAAGCTCGACGACGAGTTTCTCCTCCATCGTGACGGCCCTGAACAATTCCGGTCGATCGATGATGCGCTCTGGATCTTTTGAGCGTTGAGGACGAATCGGTGGTGGAACTTCAACCCCGTCCGACAATCGATTAAGTTCGTCTGCGATTCCTACGATCGCCAGAGATGGTTCGATCCGGTCGTGGAAACGCCGGGGGGTCTCCGGTGTCCAGGGCAGAAAGTCAGGTCGCGAATCGCGGTGACCCGGGGCATCAAGCGATGCCAGACCGTTCGCCGTCCATTCGTGCAAGGCGCCGATGCAGGAGACCAACTCACTGAGGTTTGGGATCGAGATGCCCAGGGTTGCCACGAGCCCGACGAGCACGAATCGCGAAATCATGGGTGGTCCTCCACGGTGCCTCTGGTGCATTGTCCCAGCCTGCTTCCCTACATTCCCACTCAGCCTCTGGGTAAGAGTATCGGAAGGCGAAAGAAATTCCTTCAGGCAAATAGAGCGACTTGCAAAAAATAGATAATCTGCGTTGTCTGGCCGGCCTGAATCCCGTCGTCCTTGGTGACCGTCCTGTCGAGGAACCGGCGTGGCGGTTGGTCGGAGAAAGAATTACGATCGGACTGGTCCGGGCGATTGGGATGGGATGGCCGGAAGGAAGGAGTCGGGTGCCGATGGGCAAGGCAGTCCTGGTGACAGGGGCAGGGGGATTCATCGGGAGTCATCTGGTGGAACTCCTGGTACGGGAAGGACACCAGGTTCGGGCGTTCGTCCGGTATAACGGGCGAGACGATCGCGGCCACCTTGATTCGATTCCAGAAGAGATCCGGGCCGAAGTGCAGATCGAGCGGGGTGATCTGAAGGATCCGGCCGCGGTTCGACGTGCGGTTGATGGCCGGGAGTGGGTCTTCCACCTGGGCGCTTCGATTGCGATCCCATACTCTTATCAGAATCCCTATGACGTGGTGCAGACAAACGTTCTCGGGACCGCGCACGTTCTGGATGCGGCCCGGGAGAGCGCGACGATCGAGCGTGTTGTGCTCACCTCGACGTCTGAGGTCTATGGAACGGCGCAGCGGGTCCCGATCGACGAGGAACATCCCCTGCAGGGGCAGTCGCCCTACTCCGCATCCAAGATTGGGGCGGATGCTTTGGGGGAAAGCTACTACCGATCGTTTGGGCTTCCGGTAACGATTCTGAGGCCGTTCAACACGTTCGGCCCGAGGCAGTCGGCGCGGGCGATCATCCCGACGATCATCAGTCAGGCGTTAACACGGCCGGTGGTCAAGCTTGGCCGGCTCGATCCCCGGCGAGACCTGACGTATGTCAAGGATACAGCCCTGGGCTTTGTCGCGATCGCCGGCTGCGACGCTGCGTTGGGGCGGGCGGTGAACATCGGGCGGGGCGAGGATATCTCGATCGGCGAGTTGGTCGAGCGGATCGGTCGGCGGATGGGGCGTGCGATCCGGGTCGAGGCAGACGATCAACGGGTCCGGCCGGCGGCCAGCGAGGTCGAGCGACTTCTGGCAGGCACAGCGCTTGCCCGGCAGCTTTGGGGGTGGCAGTCGTCGTATTCGCTCGATCAGGGCCTCGACGAGACGATTGCGTGGGTCGAGCAGAACCTTCACCGATTCCGTGTCGATTCCTACACGACCTAGAACTTCGGATTCCGGGGAAGACGAAGCAAGGTCACGCATTCTCGGCGATTGCCTGATAGGCCATTCCCGGCTAACCTGGGTTGGTGCAAGGATCCCCGACCGAGACGCGGAAGCTCCCCGATGCCCATCGACTGGACCCCGCTTGCTGACCTGATCGAGACACACGACCGGTTCCTCGTGACGACGCACGTCCGCCCCGACGGCGACGCGCTGGGGTCCGAGGTCGGCATGGCCGGACTGCTTCGGCAGAAGGGGAAAGACGTCCGGGTCGTCAATTCCAGCCCCACTCCACCGCGATACGATTTTCTCGATCCCGAGGGTACTCTCTTCGAGCACTTCCAGCCCCTCTCCTCGCCGGGGTCGCTGGCTGATTGCGAGGTTGCCGTGATCCTGGACCTCTCGGCCTGGAACCAGCTCGGCGAGATGGCAAGCTTCATCCGCGAATTCCCGGGTCCTCGGGTTGTGATCGACCACCATGTCAGCCAGGACGATCTCGGGGCACTCTTCCTGAAGGACAGAACGGCCGAGGCGACGGGGACGCTTGTACTGGAGGCCGTCCACGCCCTGGGCGGGACACTCACCCGCGAGGTCGCCACCGGACTGCTCACCGCCATCGCGATGGATACCGGCTGGTTTCGCCACTCCAATACGGACGCCGGGACCCTGCGGGCTGCTGCTGAGTTGATCGACGCCGGCGCCGGCGTCGACCGGATCTATCGACTCCTTTTCGAAAGAAACACGCTGGGTCGGCTTCGCCTGATCGGTGAAACCCTCTCTCGGCTCCAGGTCGAGATGGACGGCCGGCTTGCTTACGCAGCGGTCGGCCTTGAGGACCTCCATCGGACCGGGGCGATTCCGCCGGATACTGAGGACCTTATCGACTATACCGTCAGCCTGCGTGGAGTTGAGCTTGGACTGCTCTTCATCGAGCAGGCCAGAGGCGGGGTGAAGGTCTCGTTCCGGACGCGTTCCGGCGTGGATTGTGCGGCGATCGCGGGACGTTTCAGCGGAGGCGGCCACCGGGCGGCGGCCGGAGCTACCATCGCTGGCACATTGCCCGAGGTACTCGATCGTGTGCTGGGCGAAGTCCGGCAGGCTCTTGAACCGACGGCCCCGGACCGTTAATAAAAGAGATATCCGGGGATGAAGCAGCCACCCCCGGCCGCTCTGCGATGACATGCGGAGAATCATCCCACCGACCACGACCATCGATCGACGGTCCTCCCCCTGATCGGGATGCGGCCGTGCCGACCTTCCCGCGGCTGGACTTCCCCCGATCTCACAACGGGGCCGACCTGCTGCCGCCTCACTCCCGGAGCGACTCCACGAATGGACCCTGCAAGAATCGACCCGAACGCCGAGATCCGGCCGCCTGACCCCCTGCGCCGAACCTTTCTCGGTCTTGCTACCGCCGCGATCGGCGGGCTCGCGACGATGGTCCTGGCGGTCCCAGGCGCCGCTTTCGTGCTAACACCCCTCCGTCGCAAAGGGAAGGAAAGTAGCTTCCACTCCATCGCTCGCCTCAGCCAGCTTGAAGTTGGGGTGCCAAGATCGTTCGCGATCATCGAGGAAAGACAGGATTCCTGGGTCAATTACCCGAAAGAGCCAGTCGGGTCGGTCTGGTTGATCCGACAGCCGGCCGGCAGTGATCCGCCCGTCGTCGCGTTTCAGTCGGAATGCCCGCATCTGGGATGCGCGATCAACCTCAAGGCCGACCGGAGCGGGTTCATTTGCCCCTGCCACACCAGCGCCTTCACGCTCGAGGGCCGACCGACCAACCACGTTCCACCTCGCCCAATGGACCGGCTCGAGCTTGAGACGACCTCCGGATCGGACCCAGAAATCCGTGTCCGGTTCCAGCGGTTTCGCACGGCGATCGAGGAGAAAACCCCCCTTGCTTAAGCCACTCTCCGATTGGATCGACGACCGGACCGGACTGTTCTCGCGTCGTCGGGCAGCCCTCGAAAGGATCGTCCCAGGCGGCGCCGGCTGGCGATACGTCTCGGGACCCGCGGTCCTCGCTGCCTTTCTCATTCAGGCGTTCACCGGCATCCTCTTGATGTCGGCATATAGCCCGTCGTCGGCGACCGCGTGGGGAAGTGTCTACTACATCAACCACGAGATGTGGCTCGGCTGGTTCATCCGAGGCGTTCACCACTACTCCGCCCAGGCCACGATGGTCCTGCTGGCGTTCCACCTCTTCCAGACGATCTGGACCGCCGCTTATCGTCGCCCCCGCGAATTCACCTGGTGGCTCGGCGTGGTGCTACTGGTCCTTTGCGTCGCGTTCGGTCACACCGGATACCAGCTTCCCTGGGATCAGAAGGGATACTGGTCGACCAAGGTCGTCACGAATATCATCGGTGGAGCGCCGGTGCTGGGCCCATACGTCCAGAAGCTTCTCATCGGTGGGACGGAATACGGTAATCAGACTCTCACTCGCTTCTTCGCGCTTCATGTCGCGGTGCTCCCGGCCCTCTTCATCGCGACACTCGCCGCGCACATCGCTCTGGCGCGGCGAAAAGGGATGACGCCTCCGATCCGGCCAGAGGATGTCCGTCGCGATCAGTCCTACTGGCCGCACCAGTCGTTCCGGAATGCCATCGCGGTCGCCACATTGATGGTGGTTATCCTGGGAGTTGTCTCCTACAACGGTGGGGCTCACCTCGACGCCCCCGCCGACCCCTCCAGCGCTGACTACCCGGCGAGGCCCGAGTGGTACTTCCTATCGCTTTATCAGATGCTGAAATACTTCCCCGGGAACCGGGAAGTCATTGGCACGGTCGTGATCCCGTCGACTTTGTTGATGGTCCTCGTGCTTCTTCCGTTCCTGGATCGGGTGCTTCCGAAACGGGCCTCCCACGCGATTGCCTGCCTATTCGCCCTGGTGATGGCTGGCGCGATTACTGGGCTGACCGCGATCGCAATCCGTGAAGACGCCGGCAACAAGCAGTTCCACGAAGCTCGCGCAAGGGCCGACGAGGCTCAACGGCGTGCCTTGCAACTGGCGGCTCTCCATGGCGCTGGCATACCCCCAGATGGAGCCTCTTATCTTCTCCGGCGTGATCCCTGGACCCAGGGCCGGGCGGCCCTGGACCGAAAATGCCTCGGGTGCCACGTGATGGAAGGCAAGGGAAACGGCGAGCAGTCGGCTCCCGACCTGGCCGGTTTCGGCTCGCGTGCCTGGATTCGCGGGCTGCTTGATAAGCCCCAATCGGCCGCTTACTTCGGTAAGGCCCCGGGCTGCGATGGCATGGAGGAATGGAAAAAGTCTTCAAAGCTGAATGCAAGGCAGCTCGATGCTGTTGCCGATTTTGTTGCCGACTTTGCGAAGATCCCGGCGGACCTCACGCCCGACGAGTGGTTGAGCCATCCAGAGGTTGCGAAGCATCCTGGGCTGGAGCCGTTCCAGAAGGAATGTGGTACCTGCCACCTGGTCGAAGGGCTGAGCGAGGGGGGAACGCGGGACGCTCCCGGTCTCTTCCGGTGGGGGTCGGCCGAGTGGTTCGCGCGGATGGTCCGGAAGCCAATGGCAGCCGATCGATATGGGTACATGGACGACGGGCAGAAGATGCCCGCGTTCGGCGACGATCAGGTGAGCGAGAACGACCTGACCATGATCTACCGATATATCCGGGGCGATTATCCGCCGCCCTCCGGATCGGTCCCACCAGAGGCGACCGCCGCCAACGCTGCTGCGTCGTTCGCAGCGCACTGATCAAGCGATCCATTTCCGCGCACCTCACGCCGAAATCGGGCAGTGAGGTGCGCGGAACGGATCGGCAAGAGCCAGGACGAGCCTCCCGGCTTTGCCGGGCTTTGCACGGCGCTCTGCCCCGACGCATACTTCCCTTCCCCAAATGTACGAGGTGAAAAAAGACGGCAAAAACCTGGGATTTTGCTTGAATCCCGGGAGGCCGTCTCGGTAAGCTCTGGTCACCTCGCCGCACGGGCGAGGCGATTGATGGATCAGTCGGATTCGCTTTTCCTACCCGAGTCACATCCCGGAGCAGGAGCAACTCCAGAAAGGTTCTGCCACTGAGCGGGCAGGGCTTGTGAGGTACGTCGAGAGGTCGGACCGTCTTCGGCCTTGCGGGTCGGAGATGGGTGCGATCCAGGGATGACGTCCGTCTGCGCGGCCTTACGGCCGGGTTGGGCGGCGGTATCGGCGTCGATCGAACGGAATTCGACGAGACCATTTCAAGGAAGGGATGGCTGCCATGAAGTATCGTCCACTCATCGGAATCAACACAGACTACCGCGCCTCGGCCAAGGGTCGGACCCCTCACAGCTTCATCCACAGCGGCTATTTCGAGAGCCTGCTGGCTGCGAATGCCCTGCCGGTCATCATCCCCCCACTGACCCGCGAGTCAGACCTCACGCCGATTCTCGACCGGCTCGACGGCGTGATGCTTACCGGCGGCGATGACCTCGACCCACGGAAGATGGGTCTCTCGCCGCACCCTGCTGTCACGATGATCACAGAGCGGAGAGAGCTGGCCGATCGCCTGCTCTGCAAGCTGGTCCAGCAGCGCCGGATGCCCGTCCTGGGAATCGGCCTGGGAATGCAGGAGTTGAATGTCGTCTGCGGAGGTGGACTGTTCCTGCACCTTCCGGAGGACATGCCCAAGGGGATTCCACACCGTGACCCACTCGGCGGGGCTCACCGACACACTGTCGTGATGCAGCCCGGCACCCGGCTTGAGGAGATTTACGGACCCGGCGAAATCCGGGTGAATAGCTACCACCACCAGGGCATCCGCAAGCTCGCCCCGAATTTCCGGACAGCCGCTCTGGCGCCCGACGGCCTCATCGAGGCTTTCGAGGGGAAGGAGGCCGGATGGTGGGTCACCGGCGTACAGTGGCACCCCGAAAACGAGGGGAACATTTCCCTCGACATGCAGCTCATCGAGGCATTTGTCGCAGCCTCGGCCTCGATGCGGAACGCCCCGGCGCTCGCCAAGGTCGGCTGAGACCTTGAATCAACCACAGAGGCACAGTAAGAAACGCGATCGGAAAAGATCGAGTTTTCTGTACCCCAGTGTCACTGTGGTTTATCGCCGCTGTTGGTGGGCCACCTGCACTCGCAGGCAGGTCGATAGTTTGGATACACCGCAGACGCATGGAGATCGGGAAAAACGCAGAGCTGCTCCGATCTCCGTGCCTCTGTGGTTAGTTTCGATGGCCGATCTGGCCGCCACTCCGACGTTCCCCTTTCGAGCGAACATTAGCCCTCTGCAACCGACGCCCATTCCGAGGCGGTACGGCAGCATCGTCGTTTTCGTGAGCC
>DAIDJI010000048.1 GCA_027451455.1 Planctomycetales bacterium
CGATCCACCGCTCGCGATGGAGGCCCAGGTGCTCGGCGACCGCATCCGATTGACCTGGACGCCCCCGCCGTCCGACGGCTGCGGGCCGATCCGATACGTCGTCGTTCGGAAGCGTGGAGCTGTGCTGATTCATCCGGGCGACGGCGTCCGGATCGCCGAGGTCGATGCCCCCGAGTTCGAAGATCGGACCGTCCCGCCCGGCGAGACGGTCGGATACGCCGTTTTGAGCCGGCGGGGCGAGGCGGAGTCGATCGCGGCGGTCTCACTCGGGCCGTTCGTCTACCTGGCCGACGTCTCTGAGCTGGAGGTTTCGTCGGGAGGCGGCGAGGTCGCGATTCGATGGCGGGCGCCTTCTGGTGCGGTCGAGGTCCGCGTGGCCCGGAAGCGAGACGTGGCGCCCTCGGGACCTCGCGACGGCGACCGTGTGTCTGCGACGCTCGACCACCTGCTTGACCGGGGGCTTGATCCGGGCTCGATTTATCATTACCGGATCTGTGCGATCTACCGGATGGACGACGGCCGGTTGTTCCCCTCTCCTGGTGTTTCGGTCGCGGTGCGGCCGGGTGCCGCGATCGCCTCGACGTTTTCCTCGGTCCGCGTGGATCGGTTGGGTGCGGGCGTCATTGTCGATCCGACCGACCTTCGCGCCGTGCGTGCGGGTGGCGATCGCGTGACACTCCGGTGGGAGTGGTCATCGGGCTCGATCGCGACCCGGATCGTCGCCCGGCGCGGTGCTCCGCCTGACGGGCCAGAAGATCCATCGGCCGTGATCGAGACGGTTCCTCGCGACGAGTACGAGCGCCGCGGGAGCTGGGGACTCGCCTTGCCCGCCGGGCCAGGCGGGTCGTGGCACGTCCGGATCTGGGGCGTCGAGGATCATTCGCTCTCGCCGGGCATCGCTGAGTCTGCCGCAACGACCCTGCCCGGTCTCGATGCCGAGGTGGTCGTCTCGTATGCGGTGCGTCGGCCCTTGTTGCCCTTTCAGCCGTGGTCGCTGACCCTCCGGACCGATCCGCCAGGTGCCTTACTGCCGCCGATGGTGGTGGTTGAGCATCCGCGAGCGGTTCCCCTCTCGGTGGACGACGGCCGGATCGTGGCGCGTGTTCCCTCGGCCGGCGATGGCGTCAACGTACCGATTCCCGGCCGGCGTCGCGATGCCCTCGGATTGCGCCTTTTCGTCGATCCGACCGCGCCGCCCGACGGGCTCATCCCGATCCGGTTTCGGCATCCGGAAACGGGGGCGACGCGGGTTTGAGGCGAAAGGCCAACCGGCGGACCTGGTTCCGCTCGTCGAGAGCCCCGGATGCCGATGGCGCCGTCGATCTCCACCTGGTGCCGGCCTACGATGACATCGCCGGCCTCTACCTCGAAGGCGGCCGGTTCCTCGGGACGCTCCCGGAACGCCGGGGCTGATCCGGTCGCGGGATCGCTCGACAGTCGGGGCTCGATCCCAAAACGCGGCGGGTCTAGCAGATGGACTCTCCGGCGTGATCAGGCGCCCCGGAGCCCCTCACAGATCATCAGCGAGAGCAAGGTCTTTGCGTCCTCGATCCGGCCGTCACGGACCATTGCCATCGCCTCGTCCCAGGGGACGACCACCGATTCGAGATCCTCGTCGGCCTCGGGACGGGTCGGGCCGGGACGCAGATCCTCGCAGAGATACAGGTACATCCGCTCGTTCATCACGCCCGGGCTGACGTACCACTCGCGTATCCTTCGAATCCGCCCGGCGACGTAGCCGGTCTCTTCCTGCAATTCGCGCTCGGCGGTCCGGTCGGGGTTTTCGTCGGGATCGATCGTGCCGGCGGGGACTTCCAGCAGCGTCTGCCCGACCGCGTATCGGCGGTTCCGCACCAGACAGACATGATCGGCGTCCACCATGGGGACCAGCGCCACCGCCCCACGATGAAGCACCACCTCTCGCTCGGCAATCGTCCCGTCGCTGAGCGCCACCGTCTGGAGCGCCAGGTCGATCTTCCGGCCGCGGAACAGGATTCTTCTTCCCTGGTCACTGGTCATCGGAGATCGGCCTGTTTTTTGGGGTTCAAGATGGGGATCAGGATCGGCCCATCCGGACCGTGAGCACCGGGCAGGGCGATTCGCGGACGATCCGTTCGGCGACGGAGCCGAGCAGGACATGGGAGAGGCCGGTCCGGCCGTGGGTTGCGATCACGATGAGGTCCAACTTGTGGTCGGCCGCGTAGGCAATGACCGCCTCGACCGGGCTGCCCCATCGGACCGAGCGGACAATCGCCTGGGGGGCATCCCAGTCGGGTTGGGGGAGTCGGTCGAGGGCCTCGCGAGCGGTCCGCTCGCTCTCCTGGTAGAACTCGGGCGGGATGACCGGCATCAACATCGGGTCGGGGCCGCTCGGAAGGATCTCGGAGAGGACGTGCAGCAGGTGCAGCTCGGCGCCCAGGCGCGAGGCCAGGGCGCAGGCGTAGCGGACCGCCCCCTCGGAGTGAGCGCTGAAGTCGGTCGGGGCGAGGATGGTCTTGATCTCGATCATCGGTGTTCGCTCCGATGGGGAACCGCTTTTAATGCCCCTCGCGGACCAGGGCCTGGAACCGCTTCAGGAGCTCGCGCGTGATCGGGCCGGGCTTGCCGTCGCCGATGATCCGGCCGTCGCACTCGATCACCGGGATCAACTCGGCGGCCGTGCCGGTGAGGAAGCACTCGTCGGCCTTGAAGACATCGAGGCGGTCCATCGTCCGCTCGATGACCGGGTAGCCGGCCTCTCGGGCCAGGTCGATCACCGAGGCGCGGGTGATCCCTTCGAGGATGCCCGAGTCGATGCTGGGCGTGTGAATCGTCCCGTGCTGGACCACGAAGACGTTGTCACCCGTGCATTCGGCGAGTTCGCCCTTGTGGTTGAGCATCAGGGCTTCGAGACAGCCGGCCTGCGTTGCCTCGATCTTCGCGAGAATGTTGTTCAGATAGTTCAGCGACTTGATCCGCGGATTGACGGCGTTCGGGTGGTTGCGAGTGGTCGCCGCGGTGACGATCTTCAGGCCGTGCTCATACAGCTCGGGCGGATAGAGCGCGATCTTATCGGTGATGATGATGATCTGCGGGTCGGTCGTTTTGCGGGGGTCGAGGCCCAGGCTGCCGGCTCCCCGGGTGACGACGACGCGGATGTAGGCGTCAGTCAGCTTGTTGGCGGCGAGAGTCTGGACGACCGCGTCGGCCATCGCGGCGCGCGGGATCGGGATTTCCAGGTGGATCGCCCGGGCCGACTCATACAGTCGGTCGACGTGCTGCGTGAGCCGGAAGACCCGCCCCGAGTAGGAGCGAATCCCCTCGAAAACGCCGTCGCCGTAGAGGAGCCCGTGATCGAAGACACTGATCCGGGCTTCCGATTTTTCGAAGAGCTTGCCGTTGATGTAGACCTTGGGGTCCATCAGCTCGGTCCTTCCCCTGGTGATATCTCTTGAAGACGGATCCGAACAATGGCGGTCCTTCGGCGTCGGTCGTCGGGGCCCGCCCGCGCCAGGCTCAGGCGAGGGCGGGCGACCATTCCTCGACACGGCCCTCAGCGAGCCGAACGACCCGATCGGCCTGCTGGGCGATGTTGGGATCATGCGTCACCACGATCATAGTGAGGCCGCGTTCGCGGTTCAAGTCGCGCAGCAGGTCGAGAACGCCCTGCCCGCTGGTGGCGTCGAGGTTGCCGGTCGGCTCGTCGGCCAGAAGGACGATCGGGTCGGCCGCCAGCGCACGGGCGATCGCGGCACGCTGCATCTCTCCGCCGGAGAGCTCGGCCGGTCGGTGGGTCATCCGGTGGCCCAGCCCGACCCGTTCCAGGAGATCCTGAGCCTCGCGGCGGAGGCGGGGCCGGTGTCGCCAGTAAGCGATGGGACCGTGGCGGATCCACTGCGGGACCAGCACATTCTCCAGCGCCGAGAGCTCGGGCAGGAGGTGGTAGAACTGGAAGATGAAACCGAAGGCATGGTTGCGCAGGGTGTCTCGCCGGCGGTCGGCCAGGGCGTCGATCCGTTCGCCGGCGAGGTGGACCTCGCCCGTGTCGGGCTCGTCGAGCAGGCCGAGGATGTGCAGGAGCGTGCTCTTGCCTGATCCGCTGGCACCCATGATTGCCAGCATCTCGCCTCGGTCGAGATCGAGGTCAGCGCCCTGGAGCACCGGAACCTCGTTGCGGCCCTTCCAGTAGCTCTTGACGACCCCTCGGGCCGAGAGCAGGACCTCGGTCGATCCGTCAGGAACCATCGCCATCGACTCCACCCTCCCTGGTCAGGATCGGACGTGATTGGATCGGATCGGATCGTCTACAATCAGTCGAACCGGAGTGCCTTGACCGGATGCAGCCGGGACGCCCGTTGGGCCGGCCAGATACTCGCGAGCACGGCGATCAGGAGGGCGCCGGCCACGATCCAGGTGACCGTCATCGGCTCGATGATCGTCGGAATCCGGTTGAAGTAGTAGATCGAGTCGTCGAAGACCTTCCGGCCGGTGATCCGGCTGAGGCCCTGCTCGATCTCGTTGATGTAGTGGACGAAGAGGAGCCCGCCGGCCATCCCCACTCCGCTACCGACGGCGCCGAGCAGGAGTCCGTAACCGAGGAAGATCCCGCGGATGCCGGCCGTCGAGGCGCCGAGTGACTTGAGGATGCCGATGTCGCGCGTCTTCTCGACGACGATCATCGAGAAGATCGCCAGGATGCCGAACCCGGCGACCGCGATGATGAAGAACAGGAGGATGTTCAGGATGCTCTGTTCGACGGCGACGGCGCCCAGAAGCGGCCCCTGCTTCTGTTCCCAGGTCTGGACCTGGTAGAAGCGGGGCTTCATCCGGTCGAGTGCGGCCTGAATCCGGGCCGAGAGGGCGGTGAGGTCGACGCCAGGTTTGACCTTGATCTGGATGGTGTTGACGGCGCCGGTGCCGCGTTTGAAGTCGTAGAGCCATCGGGCGCGCTGGAGGATCTCCAAGGGCATGTAGACGTGGGTCGAGTCGTACTCGCTCATCCCGCTCTTGAAGTAGCCGACGGTGGTGGCCGTCTGGAAGCTGGCCTCCGACTTCGTCTGGCCGAACCGAGGGAAGAGCAGATTGACCTGGGTTCCCGGCGGGGCAATAAAGATGTCTTCCATCCCCTTCTGATGGATGGTCGCCAGCGCGTAGCCGAGGATCGCGCCGCAGTCGGGTGCCTGCTCCTTCATCTCGTTTTGAAGCTCCTGCTGGAGAAGCAGGTCATCCGGGTTCTGGCGGTCGACGGGGAAATCCTTGAGGAGCTCGGAGGCGGTGGTTGTCGGCCGGAGCTCGTCGGAGACGTCGAACGAGGGTTGGATTCGACGGCCGCGCTGGTCGATGAGGAACTCGGCGAAATCTCCGGTCTTGGCCCGGTCCTTCGGCTGGATGCCGATGATCTGCACGGGACGGTTCCAGACCTCGCCGTTGACCCGGAAATGGATGATGCCGGGGCACTCCATCGTCGGAGCCATCGCGAGAATCTCGTCGCCTGTGACCGCCTGAATCCGCGCCATGACCTCCTGCCACTCGTAGAAGCCGTTGAGCGTGTACGACTCGACGACGACGTCGGCAAGGATGCCGTGGAGGCGGTCGCGCATCTTTTCGGCGAACCCGGCCATCACCGAATTCACGACGATCATCGTCGCGACGCCGAGCATCACGCTGATCACGCTCGCCAGCGCAATGTACCGTGTCCGAAGATACCGCCAGCAGAGCAGGTACTTGTACACCTCGGCTCCTCCTTGAGCTGGTTATTGGTTGTTGGTTATGGGTTCTTTGTTATTGGTAATGGGTCGTTCCTGTCGAACCGGGCCTCGTGGGCCCTCCCAGCACCAATAACAAAGAACAAATTACCAATTACCAATAACAAATTACTGTTGTCCGGGACGCATGAGCGGGAAGAGGATGACGTCTCGGATGGTGGTGCGGTCGAGAAGGACCATGCAGAGGCGGTCGATACCGATCCCCAGGCCGCCAGCCGGGGGCATCCCGTGCTTGAGCGCCCGGACGAAATCGTCGTCCATCTTTGCCATCGAGTCCTCCTCCTTCTGTCCGGCGAGCTGCTTGCGGAAAAGCTCTTCCTGGAGGTGAGGATCGTTGAGCTCGGTGTAAGCGTTGGCCAGTTCGATTCCGCGGATATAAAGCTCGAACCGCTCGGCGACCGCCGGATTCGAGGTCTTCCGCTTGGTCAGCGGGCAGATAGCGGCTGGGTAGTCGATGACGAAGATCGGGCCGTCGAGGCGATCCTCGACGACGGCCTCGAACAGCTCGCTCATGACGACATCCGGGTCCTTGCCGGCGGTATGGACGCCAGCCTCCTCAGCGCGGGCCTTCACCGCGGAGGGGTCGGACGGATCGATCCCGGCGTGTTCGGCAAGCAGTTCGGCGTACGTCCTGCGCGGCCAGGGCGGGGTGAAGTCGATCGTCGCCTCGCCCCACTTGCGGACGTATCCGCCGCCGATCGACTCGATCGCGCCGCAGATGAGCGACTCGGTAAGGTCCATCATCGAGTGATAGTCGCCGTAGGCCTGGTAGGCCTCAAACATCGTGAACTCGGGGTTGTGCCGCGGGCTCAGCCCCTCGTTTCGATAGACCCGGCCAATCTCGAAGACGCGCTCCATCCCGCCGACGAGCAACCGCTTCAGGTAAAGCTCGGGCGCGATCCGGAGGAAGAGGTCGATGTCGAGGGCATTATGATGGGTGATGAACGGTCGGGCGGCGGCGCCTCCGGCGATCGATTGCATCGTGGGCGTTTCGACCTCAGCGAAGCCTTTTTCGGCCATCGTTCGGCGGAACGAGGCGATCACCTTTGACCGGCCGAGGAAGACGCCGAGCGACTCCTCATTGCTAAAGAGGTCGACATAGCGCTGGCGGTATCGCTGTTCCTGGTCGGTGAGGCCGTGCCACTTTTCAGGGGGCGGGAGTAGGCTCTTGGTGAGGAACGTGAGCGACTCGGCGAAGACGGTGAGCTCGCCGGTCCGGGTGTAGCCGAGCCGGCCGTCGACGCCGATGATGTCGCCGAGGTCGAGTAGCTCGGCGACCTTCCAGCCGGTTTCGCCGACCTGCTTCTGGCCGACCATCACCTGGAGCCGGCCGGACCAGTCGCCGATCTGGAGGAAATTGACCTTCCCCTGCCCGCGGCGAAGCATGATCCGCCCCGCGACCCGAACCGTTGGGCCGGCAATGGGATCGGCGCCGGGCTCGTTGGGAGGGGCCGAGGCGCGCAGGTCGGCGATCGATCGGTGGCCGTCGAACCGATGGCCCCACGGGTCGATCCCTAGCTCCGCGAGCTGGCGGAGCTTCTCCATCCGGACATCTTCCAGGCTCTCCCGCGACTCGTCGGCCATCGTTCCCCTTACTGCTTCTCGACCCGGGACTTCGGGCATGATCCGGGGCCATTGTAATCCGACGGACGGGGCGGTCAATCGCAAGTGGCGGGCGGTCTCGCGCCAGCATCCCCCGGATTGGGTATCCTGAAGGGGCGACATGGCTTCGCTGGAGTCGTTCGAGGGCGGCAATCATGCTTGTTCGATTTTCGGTCGAGAACTGCCTCTCGTTCCGCGATCGCGTCGAGCTTTCGATGATCGCGTCGGAGGAAGTTCGTGACCATCCCGAACATGTCATTCGCGCGGGCGGTCAGGAGGGCATCCCGGTCCTCAAGCTGGGCGTCATGTATGGTGCGAATGCTTCGGGCAAGTCGAACCTCGTCAAGGCCATGTTGATGGCGAGGGATCTGATCCTCTACCCGCAGGGTGTGCGGAGGCGGATCGTCCGCGCGCCGTTCAAGCTCGATCTGGCCTGCCGCGACGCGCCGACACGCTTCGAGTTCGAGATCAAGCTTGTCGATCGATGCTTCGCTTACGGATTTTCTGTGTCCGCCGAGCGAGTGGAAGAAGAATGGTTGTTCGAGGTCGGTCGAACCGTTGAGGACAGGATTTTCGAGCGGAAGGACGGGGTCTTCGAGTGGGGTGAACGGCTTGGTCTCTCCAGTGGCGTGGGGAAGGACTTCCTGGAGATCACGGCGAGGGGAACTCCGGCGACCCACCTCTTCTTGACCGACTGTCGCGAGCGAAATCTCCACAAGGCGGTTCCGGGAGTCGGCGTTCTTCTCGATGTCCTCCGGTGGTTCGAGGAGGAGCTGCTTATCGCCCTTCCGGATTGGGTCTCGGAGAATATCGCTTCGCGGGCCTACTCGGATGAGTCCTTCCGTCGACAGTTGACCCACTATCTGCGAAGCTTCGACACCGGGATCGAAAGAATCGATATCGAAGACGTTGAACCACCTCCTTCGGAATTTGGCAGACAATTCCTGAAGAATTTCGAATTCTTCGCGGAACCGCCGATTTCTGACGGTTATTCGGGCTCGCATACTGGCCCGTATGAGTTCTGGGCGAGGGATGCCGAGGGTGCTCTAAGAGGACGAAAGCTGGTCTCCCAACATCGCCGCGGAGATGAGTCGAGCCCGGGTGCGACCTTCGAGATGAGCGAAGAATCCGACGGCACGCGCCGGCTCATGCAACTGGTTCCCGCGATGATCGCGATGATGGAGGGCGGAGGTGTCTTCGTCATCGATGAACTCGATCGGAGTCTCCACGCCGACATCCTCCATTCCTACCTGGCGAATTTCCTCAAGTACTCTGTGGGCCGCAGTAGCCAACTCATCGTCACGACTCACGACACGACCCTGCTGAGGCAAGACTTCCTTCGGCGCGATGAGGTCTGGTTCGTCGAGAAGGGGAAGGACCAGTCTTCGCGGCTGGTTGCTCTCGAGGAGTACAAGGACGTCGACCAGAGCAAGGATCTCCAGCAGGATTATCTGCTCGGGCGATTCGGCGGCGTCCCGGTGATTCGCGACTTCTCGTGGCTCGGAGAGAAGCATGGGGAGACAGCGTAGGGAGTTCGTCCGCCGCGGGGGATTTCGGGACGATATCCTGTTCGTCATCGCCTCGGAAGGGGCTATGACCGAGCCTCGCTACTTCAACGGCCTGAGGGAGCGGCTGCATACTCCCAGGATTCACATCCATGTTCTCCAGAAGGACGATCCCACTCTCAGCTCGCCGGCGCATGTCCTGAGGGAACTCGATCGGTTTCGAAGCACGTACACACTTCGCGGAGGCGATCAACTCTGGCTCGTGATCGATCGCGATGCGTGGAAGCCCGAGAGGGTCTCGTCGATCGCGCAGGAGTGCCAGGCCAAGGGATACTTCCTCGCGGTGAGCAACCCTTGCTTCGAAATCTGGCTCCTGTTGCACTTCGAGGACGTTCCCAATCAGCCCGAACCTCGAAGGCAGGAACTCGCGGAGAATGCGGGTGGTCTCCTCAAATCGCTCGTGGGCGGCCAGCTCAGACCGGGGACGGATTACATCGACCACTTCCTGCCGAATCTCGATGTGGCGATCGCCCGCGCAGAGGCCCTCGATACGCGACCGGAAGATCGGTGGCCCGCTGGGCTCGGAACGCACGTCCATCGGCTGGTGAGGCAATGGCGGCCGGGATCGTGCTGAAGGAGGCCGGGATCTCCGGGAACCGATCAGCGGCCAGCGCTCATCGCCTTCATCCGATCGGCCAGAGCGGCGAAATCGGGGTGATGGCGCAGGCCCCACAGCGAACGGGGCTGGTACTCTTTCCCCAGGATTCGGCGGAGGTTGTCGTATCCCATGTCGACCGCTCGGGTGAGCGCCTCCATTGCGCGTCCGGCGCATCGGGCGTGGAGGCGGGCTCGCTCCCCGGGCGATAACATCGAGGTTTGCTGCGATTCCAGATAGCCGAGCATCTCGGCGCGGGCCTCCGCGAGCCGGATCAGGTTCCGTTGTGTGTCGGTCTCGAGGTCGCAGAGCGCGTCCACGCTCGCGGTGAATTCCTTCATGTCGTTCTTCTCCACGGACGTCCAGGCGCGATGGACGAGCAGCGCGATTGCCAGTCGGATCGGCCGTCCAAGCGCGAAATCGATGTTGTTCATCGCGCGGGCGCTGGCGTTCGAATCCGCCATCTCTTCGATCCGGTAGACCGTCACGTTGGGCAACGCACGCTCGAGGTCCAGCACGCCCTCGTCGGTGATCGGGGTCCCGGAGATCCAGACCATCCTCAGGCCCTTCAGCCCGTGGAGATGCGCCAATCCCGCGTCGCCGATGTTCGTCCGATCGAGCTGGATGTCCAGGAGATTCTCCAGCTTTTCGAGGTGGACCATCCCGGCGTCGGTGATCGCCGTGTCGTCCAGTCGGAGGCTCCTCAAACGCGGGAGCCGGCCGACGTGGGCGAGGGTCGAGTCATCGGCTGGCTTCGGAAAGTCTTGTTTCTCTGGGATCGACGAGACGCCAGGTGGCGCCGGGCCAGCCCGGCGACCGGTGGACGGCTTCCGAGAGAATCGTGTCTGCGGGATCAGCGAGACGTCGAGGACGTTGGCGACGTAGTCGACCGGGACGAGCCGGGCGAGCCACTTCGGGGCCCGCCACTTTCCGTCGTAGTCGAGGATGTCGGGGTTGTAGTTGCCCCATTTCCAGTCGTACTCGACGGAGCCGCCCGCCCGCTGGATCGCGGCGACGGCGTCCTGCTGGGTGTGGACGCTCCGCACGTAGTATCCCAGCCAGACGGCCAGCACCAGCACGACCGCCATCAACGCCCGCACGCTGATCCGGAGGCGTGGCTGTTTGCGAGGGACTTGCGCGACGATCGGTTCGTTCATGGCGACCCCCCCTTTGAGTCGGTCGGCGATCAGGGCACCGACCGACCCAGCTTCAGCAGCAGCCGCTCGGCTCGGTAGACGATCTCGACGTCCTTGTTCGAAAGCGCGTCCTCCAGGACGGGGACCACGGCGGGGCCCATCTCGAAGAGACGCTCCTCGGCCTGGTCGCGGGCGTGCGACGACTTCTCGCCGAGAAGTTGGACCAGTCCCCGAGCCCGGTCCTGGAGCCTCGGGTCGATCCCGTGGACCACGATCGTCGCCGTTCGGGCCAGCTTCCTCGGCGCGGGGAAGACGTCCAGTGTCACCGCCTCGTCGAGCGCCGGCCGCGAGAGGTGGACCAGGACGACCAGCTCCTTCGGCTCGAAGAGTTGCGGGCCGTACTGGTCGAGGAGGAAGTTCGCCAGGTCCTCGCGCAGACCCTGGCCGACCAGCCGACGGACCATCGTCAGGCGGGTCATGTCGCGATAGGTCGGATCGGAGGGTGGCCTCGGTGTCGACATGACCAACTTCACCGGCGGCCCCTCGATCACGCGATCCTTCTTGTCGGCCTCGGCGAGGCGGGCGGCAGTCGTGATGAAGAGGCGGCCGTCCTCGGTGACCCGGTAGCTTAGCCCTGCGCCGCCGAGGACCTCCGCCATCGCGTCGCGGGCCGCGATGCTCGGGGCCCGGAGGCTCGTCGGCTGGTTCATGTCGATCTCGGCCCGAGCGATCGCCTTGTCGTCCAGCTCATAGCGGATGCGGGCCTGGCCCGCGATCATCGCGATCGCATCCTTGCGCGGGACGCCGTCGGCGTTCACCTGGATCGTCCGGTTCATCACCTGGTCGACCCGCGCCCGGATCGTCGCGTCGCCCTCGGCCGGGATCGGCGGGAGCTCGTTTTCCTCGGCCTTCTTCTTTTCCTTCGCGGCGGCGTCGGCTTCCTCAAAGACGGCCTGAGCCTTCTGCTCGGGCGACTTCTTCGCGTCGGCCTTTTTGATGGCCGCTTCTTTCTTCTGTTGCTCGGTCTTGCCGGCGTCCTTCGCTTCGGCCTCGTCGGCCGGCTCGGTGGCGGCGGTCGGCAGGGCATCGAGCCAGCCGACCCGGTAGCCCGAATCCGAGGGCGCGATCACAGCGACGTCCAGCAGCTTTCGGTTCGTCAGATTTTGCAGCGTGTACTCGTCGGGCCCGCCCCGGATCTTCACCGGGACCGGGATTCCCAGCTCGGCATCATATGCAATGAATCGATCCGAATGCGACTCCTGCTTCAGGTAGAGAGCCTTGTCCTTTTCGCGGAGCCGGTGCATCCAGTGGTTCTCAGTCAGGTAGTTCAGCGGGAGGTCCGACGGCGGGGTGGCCGAGAGGTCCGACTTGAACCACTGCAACCGGCCGGATCGCTCGGTACTGCGCGGCCAGTGCGCGAGGAACGTCCCCTTCTTGAGCCGGAGGTCGACATCGACGTCCTTCGCAGGCTCGCCGAAGAACTGGATGACCGAGATCGGCGCGACGGGGAACCTGATCGTCCGGTCCTTATCCTCGATGTTCGGCCGGCTGGTGCCGACCGAGCCGGGCATCGCGCTTTTGTAGATCCGCATCGTGTTGATGGTCGTTTGCGCAGGATTGCCGGCCCAGACCGACCATTCATAAACCTCGACCGGTGTTTCGGGGCGGTCCTTGTCGCGATCATCGTTGTCGGGGGGTGTGGCCCCGATCGCGATCGAGAGGACGGCCGTCAGACTGATCGAGAGGGCGGTGATCCTTCGGGCGAGGGGGCGTCGCATTGTGGGCGTCCTGATCGGGTGCGGGTGGCAGGGGTCGCGGTGCCTCTCGTCGGGCGGTGCCTGCCCTACTTGCCCTTCGGCGCGGGGCGGTAGAGGCGGGCGTTCGCCCAGATCACGCGGTCGCCGGTGTCCTGATCCTTGCCAAAATCGACCACCAGGCGGAGCTGTTCCGCCCCCGCCACCGGGAGCGAGAGCTTCACCGGCGGGTCGGTCGCCCTGAGGTCGGGATTGGCGTAAAGCTCCTTGCCATCGGCGAGGACGCGGCAGTCGACCCGCCCCAGACCTCGGGCCGATTCGTCAAAGCCAACCGTCACCTCGAAGGTGGCGTACTTGCCGTTCAGGTCGTAGGTCAGCGACGATTTCGAGTGGACCGCGACGCCACGCGAATACGTCCGGCCGTCCATCTTCAGCGGCCCGCCGGTCAGGTTGACGTCGCGGCGCCAGGGGAGCTTGCGGCCGAAATAGGGGGTCTCCTCGACCTTGCTCGGCGCGAGGTCGGAGAGGTACGTCATCCGTCCGCCGCGGAATTGAACCTCGCTGACATCGGCGGCGGGAAGCGTCATCTCCTGACCCCAGGGCGATTCAACACTCCACGTTGCGTTGTCGAACGCCTTCCATCGGCCCGAGACGGCGAGGCCATCGGGAAGCTGAAACCTCGCCTGGAGCTGGTCGGCGGGGTCGGGCTCGTTGCGCGCGGCGAGGATCAGGCCCTCAACCAGGGCGATCGGCAAGGTCCGGCTCTTGCCCTGATACTTGAATTGCATCCGGTCGCCGGTGGACCCCTCGACGACGCCCGGAATCGCGATCACCTCGCCGCCTCGCGTACGGGCGAGCAAAAGATCCTCGGTGCCTCGCGATTTGAGCCGGCGCGCGAACGACTCGGGCGATTCCTTGCGGTCGATCGGCGAGAAGTGCACTCCGATGATTCGAGTGAGCGGGATCGAGAGCCTGTCGTTCCATGTGGTCGTGATCGTCATCGTGTCGTCGGCGATCTTCTCGAAGGTTCCGGCGATCACCTCGTCGTGGATCATCGAGACGCGGACGCCCAGCGGCGGGATCGAGGGGGCTTTGGGATCGACGGCGAGGTCGGACTTCGTGTGGATTTTTGCCTTCGTTGTTGCGTTGGCGTTCTGGTTATCCTCGTAGGTCAGGTTGATCGTGAAATCCTTCTCGAAACAGTCGCCAGCGGGCGGTTCGAGGAAGAGGTCGGCGGATGGGTCGGTCCCCGATCGACGGAGCACGATCGGCCCGTCCTCTGAGTCGGTCGTATCGAGCCGCCAGCTCGCCGGGCCCTTGTCTGTCTGGCCGGTGATCGTGATTTGCTTGATCGGCGAGGGCCGGAGGTGGTGCAGGGCCAGGTGGATGTCTCGAATGCCGCTCTTTTTCGGATCCAGCCGGGGGATCTTCTTCGGAGCCGTTGTCCCGGGGAGCGGCACGTTGACGTCATCCTCCGGCTCATCTTTCTTCTCGACCCTCCTGGGAGCCTCCTTCTTGGCCTCGGCCTTCTGGACGGCGGGGGATTTGAGATCCTTCGGATTCAGGGCGAAGACATCATCGGGCAGGTTGGGCAGCTTCTTCTCGGGCTTGAAGCTGAGGCCGTGCATGGTGAAGTCGAGGTTGGGCTGGTCGACGAAGCGGACGACCATCGCCGGCGAACGCTCGTAATGGATCGTGTCGATCTCGTCGAGGGGGATGCGGGCCTTCGGCTCGGGTGGTTTGGGGGGTTCGGCCTTATTGCCTGGGGCCCCGGCGGCCTCCGCCGTTGCCGAGGGCGGCGAGGTGGGGGCCGGCGCCGGTGAGGGTGCCGGCGCCACTGGGGCCGCGGCGACGATCATCACGGCGCCGCCGCCCGGGGCGACCATCACCGCGCCCGCGGGGAGCGCGTCGAGCGGGACGCCGGGGGCCAGCGCGGGCTGCGGGGCCGGATTCGGGGCGTTCGGCTGGCCGCCCGGCGGTGTCTTCGGCTGGCCGCCGATGATGAGGAGGCCCTTTTCGAGCGCGGTCGGCTCGGCGTAGACGACGCGGTCGAAAACCGTCCGGACGATCGGCCCCAGGCCGTTGATCCGCTGAGCCCGGATCGTCAGGCTTTTCAGGATCACGTCGACCGGCTCGATGCCGTTGCGATTGGTAACAAAGAGCTTCACCGCGGCAACGTCCATCGCCTGCGGGAAGGCCACCTGGCCGAGATATCGCGACTTCCCCGATCGAGCGTCGAGGACCTGATATCGGATGGAGTTCCCCTCGCGGTGGAACTCCAGGCGGAACGTCGGGCCCGAGGCAGGGAACGTTCGCCTCGGCGGCTTCGGCGGTTTGACCGGCGGACCGCCGCCCATCCCCATCATCTGCATCTGCATTTGCATTTGCATCTGCATTTGCATCTGGTTGGGGTCGGTCTGCTCCTTCTCGATCGGACGATAGACGTCGGCGCCGCTGGGCTCGATCAGGCGGACGAGGGTCAGGTCGGGCTGGTCGATGTTCTGGAAGGCGATCGCCATTCCGACCGCGGCGCCGTCTTCCTGGGCGGGTTTCGGCAGCTTGCGAACGACAAAGTCGGCGAGGATGGTGAAGTCGCCGCCGAACCGGACCTGCTGGGGGATCTTCCAGCCGGTCTCGGGGAGCCTTGGGTCAAGGACGACGTGCAGGCCGCCGTCCTCGCGCTGGATCTTTGGCTTTTCGCCGTAGGTTTCGGCGTCGAAGGCGGCCTTGTCGAGTGCCTTCGCGTCGAGGGGACGCGCGTATTCGGAGTCGCCGGCGAGGCTCACCAGCCCGATCAAGATCGCCGCCAGACCGTGCATCCGCTCTCCTCCCGATCGCGAGACCCGATCGCCTGGAACCCTGAGAATG
>DAIDJI010000049.1 GCA_027451455.1 Planctomycetales bacterium
TTCTCCTCTGCTCTGCTCTGTTCTGTATCTGTATCTGTTCTGGGGCGTTACGCTGCGTTACATCGCGTTGGTGACGATGTTCAGAACAGCCCGGTGGATGCCTTCCGGATCAATCAGGACCCGAGAGAGGTGCTCGCCCGGCTCCCACTCCAGCGCGACGCCCAGCTCGGTCGCGCGCGAGTGCATCAGCTCGACGACCTCGCCCACCGTCTCGTTCAGGTTGGCCGGCTCGATCGCCGGCTCGCGGTCCTTCGAGAACGAGAGCATGTCCATCACGAGGTTGTAAATCCGCGTCTGGTTCTTCTCGACGATCGTCCAGCCTCGGCGGACGATCGACTCGTCCTTCTCATTGAGGCCCAGGTCGATCAGGTAGCTTCCCGACCGGATGCCTTGCAGGATGTTCTTGATGTGGTGCGAGAGCGTCGCGATCGTCTGGCCGACGGCCGCCAGCCGCTCGGCCTGGATCTTGTCGTGGTAGAACTGCGTGTTCTCGATCGCGAGCCCGGCCTGGTGGCCGATCGCGACCATCAGCATGAGCTGGTCCTGGGTAAACTTGTCCCGCGACGATCGGGCGCCGGCCGCCCGGGCGAGGGCCGCACCCGCCTGGATGTCCGCGTAAAGTACCCCAAGCGTCGTGTGCCGCCCCTGGATCGGAACGCAGATGGCCTCGCGAATCTGGTAGTCCACGATCGACTGCGCCGGGCTGAATCGCTTGTCGCTCGGGGCGTCGGTCGTGATCACGCCCTCGCCCTTTTCCAGGACGTAATCGATGATCGTTCGAGAGATCGCCAGCCGCTCGTCGGGGCGGTTCGGGTCGCGCCATCGAACCGCCTTCGGGACAAGCTGACCGGTCTCGTCCTTGAGCAAAATCGCGCCCCGGTCGGCGTGGATCGACTCGAAGACGAGCTCGAGGATCTGCGGCGAGAGGGCGTCGATATCCAGGACGTTGCTGATCGCCTGGGTCGCCCGGTACATCACGGAGAGCGGCAAGAGTCGTTCGCGGAGCCATCCGGCGGCGGCATCCGGCGCCTGGAGAACGCGAGAGCCCTCGCCCGAGGGGATGCTCCGCAAGATTTCCGAGTGGTCGTCGGGACTGCTTCGCGCCAGCAGGTCGACGCGCGATCGAAGGTCGCGCTGCGCGGCCGTCCCGCCGTCGTGGAAGGTCATGACGGTCTGGCCGAGCTGAAGTTTGTCGCCGTGCCGAAGGAGAGTGCGATCGACCGCGTAGTCGTTGACGTACGTCCCGTTGGCCGAGCCAAGGTCGACGACCTCGAAGCCGCCCGCGATCGAACGGACCTCGGCATGTCGGCGCGAGACCTCGTTGTCGTGGAGCTGCACGGTATTCGAGTTATCCCGGCCGAGGGCCAGGGGACCGGAACTGAACTCGAACCGCTTCCCCTGATCGGCCCCTTGGATGACGAGCAAGGAGGCCACGAGGCTGATTCTCCCCGGTTCCGGTGCGACTTCGCGCGCAGGTGATACGCCTCTTCCATCAGGCTAACCCGTCGATCCATCGGCGTCAATCACCCGGCTCGACGGCCCAGCGAATCGCGAACGCGGCAAGCGATTCGAAGGTCGGCGCACGGAACGGCCCGGCCGATGCGAGGGCGTCGGCCGGGCCGGAATCTTCCGTTCGTCGGTCTGGCCGTTTCCGAGGATCTCCAAGAAACCAGGAAGCCGGCTCCCGCCCGCACCCGGCCGCCTCTCGCCCGAAACGACTTCTCAGACGCATTCTCACCGGCGATCGGCGAGCTTGGCGAGCAGCCGGAGCACCTCAAGATACAGCCAGATCAGCGTGACCATCAGGCCGAAGGCGCCGTACCACTCCATGTACTTCGGAGCGCCGGCATAAGCCGCCTTCTCGATGAAGTCGAAGTCGAGCATCAGGTTGAACGCCGCGAGCCCGACCACGAAGAGGCTGAAGCCGATCCCCGCCAGGCTCGTGCTCCAGATCAGCGGCATCTCGACCCCGAAGAGACGCAGGACCATCGAGACCAGGTAGAAGAGCGCCAGGGCCCCCGTCGCCGCGACGATCCCCGCCTGAAGCTTCTCGGTGACGCGGATCAGCCGGGTCGCGTAGATGAAGAGCATCACCAGCATCACGCCGCAGGTCAGCATTACCGCCTGAAGCGCGATCCCTTCGGGATACTTGAGCGCGAACTGGATATCGTAGATCCGCGAGATCGCCCCGAGGAATACACCCTCCAGCGCCGCGTAAATCGGCGCCGTGATCGGTGCCGTGGTCGGCCGGAAGATGGTGATCATCGCCACGATGAACCCGCCGATCGCCGAGATCGGCAGCAGGACCTGCGGGAAATTGGCCGACCCGAAGGTGTTATACGAATAAAGCGCGGTGAACGACAAAATCCCGAGCAGCAGGAACGTCTTGGAGATGCTCCCCTGCACGGTGGTCACCGTGCTCCGCGTCCGCTCGGTGCCGTAAACCTGGTCATAGCCGGCGAACATGTCCTGAGAAAACGCGGGATTGCTCGAAGTCACGGGCCAAACCTCCTGGTCTCGGTCGGTTCGCGAGCCGAGATCCCTAATGTCCGATTCCCCAACCCCCGGTTGATCGCGTGTCGAGGACTCGAAAGTCATTCGCACGCCGCGGGCCGATATTCTCCCGCGCCGGTCCCGCCGCGTCGACAGAGACCGAGCCTCATGGCAAGGCGACCCGAGGGTTCTTCTGTACCTTTTATTATAACCTCCACGTCGCGGCAAGCATAGGACATCCATAAGGGGATGACCTTGACCGAACGCCCGACGACACCGAGTTCGCCCGCCTACCTCGGCGTCACCCGGGGCCAGTGGGTCTCAACCCCCTGGGCCACCAGCCGAGCCTGGAATTCTCGGAGACGCTGGGAGGTGTTCCGGACGCCCCGGGGCGTTTCCTTCCGATCCAGGCAAAAGGCCGCAAGCGCCCCGGCGGCCTCGCCAATCGCCCACTCGACCGGATGCAGCCGATAACACCCATTGGTGATGTGGGTCGTCCCGATGTTCTTGCAGGCGGGGATCAGGTTCTCGACCCGCTTCGGAATCAGGGCGCCGAGGGGGATCTGGAACGGGAGCGAGCTGATATCGATGTAGTTGTCGCCGCCCGTGCTGGGGTGAAGGTCGATCCGGTAGCTTCCGACGCCGACGCTATCGCCAAACGTCTCGGCGACCGGCGGATCGTCCTTCGACTTCAACCGCCTGGCCTCGGTGCCGACATGCTGTTCAAGGACGGTGAACTCGGCGAGGATTCGCCGGGCCTCGCGGATGTAGGGGGCCTTTGCGAGACCGTCGGCGGTCCCGACAAGGTCGGGCCGAAGCTTCAGGCCCTTCCATCCAACCTTGCCGTCGGGGCGAGGGGCCTCGGTCTGGAGCCAGTAGAGCAGCGAGAGGCTCAACTGCTTCGCGCGCTCGATGTGCTTCCGCGCCGCCTCGGGTCGGACATTCGGGCCGGTCATTGGTCCGAGCCAGTAATCATTTTGTGGCCAGTTGACCAGCGTGACGCCCGAACTGCCGGGAAAGCTCCCGGGCTCGTGGTTGCGGGGGTCGATGATCCGCCGATAGACCCAGAGCCCCGCGCCCGCGCCTCTCGGGTCGAACCCTCGCGAATCGGCCTGGAGGGTCCGAGGATTGGCGGAGACCAGGTCGAGCAGCCGGCCGGGCCAGGGAGGATTCATTTTCGGGACGTAGTTGCGCCAGAAGTCGTACTCGGCGGGCCGATCGATCGTATGGTCCTCGCCCTCGCGGTATTCCATCGCGAAACAGGCCGTGATCCCCTGCTGATTCTCGGGGCGGTCGGACGCCGAGGCGTGCGGCTCGCCGGTCCGATCGCGCGACTCCGAGCCCTCGACGTACTCGACCCCGGCCATCGGCAGGAGGTCGCCCAGCTCGGTCGCGTCGAGGAAATACGGGGCGGTCAGCGTCCGCTCGTCGCCGGTCCGGACGTCGCGGACCCGGACCGCCCGGACCCGATCGCCCTGAACCTCGGCGCCGACCGGCTCGTGCTCGGTCAGGACGAGGAATCGTCCGCTCGAGGCGAACGGGGCGAACAGGTCGGTCAGGGCCGCGAGTGCCACCTTCGGCTCGTGGCAAAGGATGGAGACGCTTCCTCGACCGGGGTTGAGAGCCCGGGCGCGGCGGGCCTCGGCGGTCATCGGGTAGTGGTGTCGGTAGTAATCACGGATCGCCCTGCGCAGCTCGCGATACGAGGCGTTCGCGCCGAACTGCTCGATCCAGGGATGCTCGTCGGGCGGGACGGCCTGCGAGGTGAGCTGACCGCCAATCCAGTCGGTCGGCTCGGTGAGGACGACGGTAAGCCCGGCCCGGAGCGCCGCGAGAGCCGAGGCACACCCGCCGAGCCCGCCGCCGATGACGACGAGATCGGCCGAGACCTCGCGACCGCCGGCCGTCGCCACGGTCGCGAGGACCGGTCTTCCGGCCGCCGCGAACAGCGCGGCGAGGCCCTGCCCGCACCCTTCGAGGAAGCGTCGACGGTGTCCGAACATGGTGAACCCCTTGGCGTGGTCGGAGTGGATCGAATAGAATCGCGATCGAATCATACCGGCGGAGACCCGCCGGCAGAAAGTGTTCGCCCGACCGGGCCTCGTGGCGGAATGGCAGACGCGTCGGTCTTAGGAGCCGATGCCCGAAAGGGCGTGGGAGTTCGAGTCTCCCCGAGGCCATTGACTCGCGATCGTCGGATGATAGGATAGGAATCAGAAATCCCGCCCCGCGTCGTCCCTGTCGAGACGCCAAGGCCTCGGTTGGTGCCGATCTGTCGGCCCTCCTTTCCCGAGCGATTCCCGCCGTGCCGTCTTCCCGCGAGATCCCGCTTTCCTTCTGGCGGAAGAATGTGCCCACGATCCTGCGCCCCGACGACCCTCGGGCGCCGCGATGGGCCCTCGTCGACGCGGGCGTCGATCGCGTAGAATCGAGGCGAGGACGAGGAGCCCTGGGGTTTTCTCGACGCTCCCGAGCGGAGGAGAACGGCGGCGATGGTGGGTTTGCGAGAACTGGCGATCCTCGGAGCACTCGTTTTGGCCCTGTACGGCCGGACCGGACTGATCCGAAGCCGGCGGTTCCAGGCCATCTGGCCCTGGATCGCGCCGGTGCGTCGGAAGCCTGGCGGAACCGCCGTCACGGCCGAGCCGAGGCCCGTCGCGAAGTCCGGTCCCTGGATTTTCGAGGGAAACCGGCTCTTCTGGTTCCTGACCATCCTGGCCGCGACCGCCGTGGCGACGAGCATTGTGACCCGGGCCCTCATCCTCCGAGGCGAGGGCCCCGCGCCTTGTCCCTGAGACCAGGACCCACCGGCGACGACCGCCCGACCACGACCTACCCCGTTTTCCCTGGAACCGTTTGAGGAGCCCGATGATGATGCCGCTTGCCTTCCTACCCAACATCGGCGGCTGGGAGATGATCGTCCTGGCGGGCGTCTGCCTGCTGTTCTTCGGCAACCGCCTCCCCAGCGTGATGCGATCGCTGGGCAAGAGCGTCGTCGAGTTCAAGAAGGGCGTCTCGGGGATCGAGGACGACATCGATCGCGCCGTGACCGCCGAATCGAAGCCGAGCGCCCCGCCCGAGCCCCGGCCCTGATCCGGGACAGTACGTCTTTACGGGAACGAGTCTCTACTCAAACAGGGGAGCGGAATCGAAGATGTTCCCGAACATCGGCCCGATGGAAATGATGATGCTGATGGGTCTCGGGGTGCTGCTGTTCGGCAAGCGGCTCCCCGAGGTCGGCCGATCGCTGGGCCGCGGCATTGTCGAGTTCAAGAAGGGGCTCAACGGCGTCAGTGACGAGCTAGGCGCCGGTTCGAGCGGCCGGTCTTCCAGCGGCTACAGCAGTTCGCATTACCACGACGACCGACCGGCCGTCGAGTCGTCGTCGCACACGGAGAGCGCCGTGCCGAGGTTCGAGGTCCCGGGCGCCGTCTCGACCACCGCCCCGACCCCGGCCGACGCCTCACCCCGAGACTGATCGATCTCGGGGCCGCCTCGCCCTCGGTAATCCATCGCGCCCACCCCCACGACGGGGAAGCCGGCTCGGCGTTCGTATCCGACCTGATCGGACGCGAACGCCGAAACAATTTCTCCCTTCGCCCGCGTCCTCTGGAATCGCACTTTCTCCTTGAGTACGAGGAATCTCACCGTGAGGCTCACGACGATCGTGGTGCTGACCGGGCTGACCGTGGCAACCGCCAGCCCGGCCTCCGCCAGCCCGCTGAAGGTCTTCATCCTCGCCGGACAGTCGAACATGCAGGGGCATGCCCACGTTTCGACGATCGATTCCATGGCCGACGATCCGAAGACGGCGCCGATCCTCGCCGAGATGCGTAACCCCGACGGCACGCCCCGGGTCTGCAAGCAGGTCTGGATCTCGTCGGTCGGGTGCGCCGGCGACGGCTGGTCCGAAGTGATCGAGCAGAAGGGGAAGCTGACCACGGGCTTCGGCGCCTCGACGAACAAGATCGGCCCCGAGTACACCTTCGGCCTCGAAATGGAGAAGGTGCTCCACCAGCCGATCCTGATCATCAAGACCTCCTGGGGCGGCCGAAACCTCCACACCGATTTCCGCCCCCCTGGCGCCGGCCCCGAGACGTTCAACGCCTACACCGTGAGCCAGTGGAAACGAAAGGGCCTGGATCCCGCGAAGGAAGCGGCCCGGATCAACAAAGACGCCGGCGTCTTCTATCACCACATGATCGACCACGTCCGGATGGTTCTGGCCGACATCAAGCGAGTGGTTCCCGATTACGACCCGTCCCAGGGCTACGAACTCGCCGGCTTCGTCTGGTTCCAGGGATTCAACGACCTGATCGACGACTGGACGTATCACGACCGAATGAAGCCTGGTGGATATGATCCGTACAGTCAACTACTGGCGCAGTTCATCCGCGATGTGCGGAAGGATCTGTCGGCGCCTCGGATGCCCTTTGTGATCGGGGTGATGGGGATCGGGGGCGTGAAGGAAGGTCAGAAGCCGCCCCACCAGTATTTCCGGGAGGCGCAGGCGGCGCCGGCGTTACTCCCTGAGTTCCGGGGGAACGTCGTCGCAGTGCCGACGGCTCCCTACTGGGCCGATGACCTCGACGAACTGCAAGAGAGACGCGAGGAGCTACGGGCCAGGCTGCGTCGAGAGGCCCGGAAGAAGCCAGAACCGAACCGGACGTCGAGCGAGGAAGCCTTCCAGAAGCTCCTGACCGAGACCTTCACGCCCGAGGAGTTGAAGCGGCTGAAGGGTGTCTCCAACGGCGGCTACCACTATCTCGGCGCCGCCCGGATCGTTGCGCCGATCGGCAAGGCCTTCGCCAGGGCGGTGATCGACCTCCAGCCGGACCAGGCCCGACCATCTCCTACTCCTTGAGGCGGAGCTGGCGAGCCAGGCCGTTTGAAATCAACGCGAGTCGATCGGCGTCTCGCTCGCGCGCAGCGTCGCGAGCCGATCGGCGAGGGTCTCTCCCGACGTGACAACGCCCGAGGGATCTCCGGACGTCCCCGTGGTCGCGACCCGATTTCGATCGCCGCCCTCTCGAACCTCGCCTGCCAGAACCCGAAACGCCCTCGCCTCGAAATCCCGGCCAAGTTGTTCCGCCAGACGGGCCATCTCGGCCGCGTCGCGGAGCGGTTGGTCGCGCGCGAATCGCTCCTTGTACCGGGCGAGCACTCCCTCCAGATCGGACTTCTGACGGCGAAGCTCCGAGGCCCGGTTCGGCTCTCGATCGCCTTCCAAAAGAACCGCCAGCCGCTCGAACGCGAAACCCTCCTCGGGATCGACCGCGATCAACCGTTCGAGCGCTCGCCGCTCCGCTCGGGTCTCGCCTCGCCTCCCGGCAAACCAGGCCGCGAGCCTGTAAACCTCGCCCGGCCTGTTCGGATCGGCCGGCAGGTGCGAGGCGCAGTCCTGAGCCTCCTCGACGCGGGCCGTGGCCACCGCCAGATTCAATAGGGCGCGCCAGACCGCAACGTCCCGAGGCCGGCGATTCAGGCAAGCCTCCAGCCAGCGCGCTGCCTCGTCGAAGCGGCCCTTCCGGATCGCGAGATGGGCCTTCCCCAGCCAGACGCGGTCGTCCTCAGGCGCCAGGCGACCGGCGCGTTCCAGAAAATCCTCGATCCGCTCCGGTGCGGACTTCCCCAAAGTCATCAGGAGATGCAGCCGAATCAGTTCGATCCCCTGACTCGAACCGCCGTCGCCCGCCCGCTCCAGCTCGTCCCAGTTTGTCTCCACCAGGCGCCTCGCCTCCTCGACCCTTCCCTCGTGCCACAGGAGGGGAGTCAGAAATCGACGGAGGTCGAACCCGACGATCTCTGGATCGCGGAGTGACTGATCGATGAGGTCCTCGGCGTCCGCGAATCGACCCCCATCCACCAGGATCGAGGCACGGCCCAGGATCGCCGGGGCCCGAAACCGGCTACCGATCGGAATGCGTCCCCAGACCTCCAGCGCCGCCCTGGGCCGATCCAGCTTCTGCTCGCAGAGACCCAGGAGATAGGCGACCTCGTCCGAATTCGGGCTCCGATGCAGAACCCTGGTCAGGTCTTGCGCAGCGATCGCGAATCGTCCGGCTTCGATGTGTCCCCGAGCGTCCGCCAGCACGGCCCGATCTCGAAAGACCCCCCACAACCACCAGCCGAACCAGGCGAACCCCCCAGCCACCACGGCCATCGCCACGACCCGCCACCAACCTCGCGAACCGATCGCCATCTCCACCTCCCGACGAACGCCCCGAATCGGTCCGTTCCATGGTTTCGGAAGTTACTGAACCGCGTCCGTGCCTTGTAGGTGTTCCGGATTCTTCTTGCCGCAATCGGAGGGATCGTCGATAGTGTAAAGTCGAAATTCGGTCCTGCAAGCAGAGATCGCTCTCACCTATGTCCATGAGCGAGTTTATGTTCATGGTCCCAGGCGCCGCCACTCAGGAGAACGCCCGCGCCCGTCGTTTCGTCCTTCCGATCCGCCTGCGGCGCTCGCTCAATATCCTGGGCCTTTCGGTGTGTTGCGGATGGCTGGCCGGCCTTGGCGAGGTCGGCGCGATTCTCCTGCGCAAGCATCTTGTGGATATCGATGGCTTTTATCGAATGAGCCAGGATTTCGTCTGGCTGATCCCGGTGACCGATCTGCTGATTTTCCTGGCCATTGGCGTACCCCTCGCGCTCCTCGGGTTTGCCTGGCCCGCCCGAGGCGGCCCGCTCGCCGGGCGTATCCTGGCAACGCTCGCCCTGCTCGCGGTGATCTGGAGGGCATTCCCGGGGATCTACGCCCCCGCCGGCCTCGTTCTCGCGATCGGGGCCGCGATCCGCCTTGCTTCCTGGCTGGAGCGGGATTCCGCTGCCTTCCGCCGCTGGGCCTGGAGAGGATGGATTCTGGTGTCCATCGTCTCGGTAGCCACCGCGACGACATTCCTCCACGCGGATCGCCTCCGGATCAGGCGTGTTGAGGAGCGGCCATTGCCGCCGCCTGGATCCCCGAACGTGCTTCTGGTGGTCCTCGATACCGTCGGGGCCGATCACCTTAGCCTCTACGGCTACCATCGACCGACCAGCCCGGCGCTCGACCAGGCCGCCCGCCAGGGTGTGCGGTTCGATCGGGCCCGAGCCACCTCGTCGTGGACCCTGCCTTCGCACGGGAGTATGTTCACGGGGCGATGGCCCCACGAGCTCTCGTCTGGCTGGATGACCCCGCTCGACACGACCCACCGGACGTTGGCCGAATACCTGGGCTCGCGAGGCTACGCAACCGCGGGCTTCATCGCGAACGTGTTTTACTGTGCCGCCGATGGCGGGCTCGCCCGCGGCTTCGACGAGTACCGCGATTATCCTCGGAACGCGCGGTCGGCCTTGCTGATGTCGTCCCTGGTTTCGCGGCCGATCGCCGGGTTGCGATCGATGGAGGATTTCGTCGCTCTTTCCATGAATATAGCGATCTTCAGGCCCCTGCTTCTGGCGATGGATGACGGCCGCCGGAAGAGTGCCTCGGAAGTGAATCGCGAATTCCTGGAATGGGCCGCGAGACGGCGGACGGATCGGCCATTCTTCGCCTTCCTCAATCTCTTCGACGCTCATTATCCCTACAAGCTCCCGGATCGGGCCATTCATCGGTTCGGGACCGAGCCGGTCACGGCTCGCCAGGCCGATCTCATCGAACGCTGGCGATCCATCGAGAAGCCGTCCCTCACCGTCGAGGAGACCGCCTTCGCCCGCGACGCCTACGACGATTGCCTCGCGGCACAGGATGAGCAATTGGGCACGCTTCTGGACGAGATCCCCCGCCTCGGACCCACCTGGGTGATCATCACGGCGGACCATGGTGAGAGCTTCGGAGAGCATCCAGGAGTTTTCGGGCACGGCTCGAGTCTCTATCGATCGCAGGTGCATGTTCCGCTCGTGATCATTCCGCCCGATCGCAACCTTTCCGGCCAGGTCGTACCGGAGACGGTGAGCCTCCGCGATCTCCCGGCCACGATCGTTGACATCATCCATCTGGAGCGCGAGTCCCCGTTCCCGGGCGAATCACTGGCCACTTTCTGGAAATCGAAGAACGGATCCAGGCCCCGCCGGCCCTCGCCCGCGCTTTCAGAGGTCGTGCTCACGGAGCTGCTCCAGCCCGACAAGAGCCGAATGCTCCGCGATCGACAGGTCTGGGCCGCGCTGGCCGACGACAACGGGACCTACATCCGTCGCCAGGACAATGGCCAGGAACTCCTCTTCGACGCCAGGCACGACATGCAGGAGACTGGCAACCTCGCCTCGGACCCAACTCGCCGGCTCTTGCTCGATCGCCTCCGTACGACTCTGGACAGCCTCACCGACGGGCCGCTGACTCTCGACCGGTTCCGGCCGTAGAGGCGAGAAACCCCGGGAAATCCAGGGAAATGCTCCAGGCGCGAGACGCCCCGGAGCACCGTGAGGGGATCGCCGCCGATCCACGCTTCCGTTCGATGCCCCGGGGCGACCCCGTTGTTTTGACGCCGCTCAGTAAGAATCCGAGCTGATCACTTCACCTCCGCGGGTGGAAGAAAGGGCCCGGAAGGTCAGGGGGCTGATCGAACTCTTGATGAAGCGGACGCTCCCGTCGCCAAAGCCGACGTTCACGCCGCCTGGGTGCTTGCTCCGCGGGATGATGGCGATCCCCACCCCGGTGTAGACGCCATTGGTAATGCTGCCGTAGGCGCCGGTGCAGGGCGGATTGGGTGGCATGGTCCCGCAACTGCTGGAGCCCTGCAACACGTCGGGCAACGTCGAGTTGGGTGGGTTGAGCCCGGTGAAGAACGTGCCATAGCCCCACCAGGTATAGCCGCGTAAACCATAATTCTGATCGACAAGAATCTCCGAGGTGAGCATCGTATTGCTCAGCCCGTCGGTGATCGCCGAGAAGCGGACCGTTCCAGTCGCGTTCACCGTGACGTCGGCATAGGAGCCCCCCAGGAACTTCTGCACGGTCGGCGAGCCCATGTCGGTAAAGGGTGCGCCCAGGAACGGGATCTGGATGCCATTGTACAGATAGTACGGGTTCTGATCCATGATCGTGTTGCCGAAATTCACGACGTAGTTCTGCGAGGTGACCGGCGAGCCCGGCCGCAACAACTGGTTGTTTCCGTCGCTGGGGCAGTAGTAAGCGCTCACGCGACTACTGGTCACCGTCAGATTGACAGGGCCGTTGTATCGAAAGAGGTTCGGCTGAGGGACCACGGTGTTCCCGGCGGCGTTCCACGAGTTGAACAGCGCCTGTTGCTCGACGAAGTTGAGGACCGGGATCAACCAGGTCCCCCAGCAGCACCCCTTCATGCCGTAGGGCAATGTCCCCTGCTGCGTCTCATAGTTGTGCATCCCCAGCCCGATTTGCTTCAGGTTGTTCGTGCACTGGGCACGGCGTGCCGCCTCGCGCGCCGCCTGAACGGCGGGCAGCAAAAGCGCGATCAGAACGGCGATGATCGCGATGACCACCAGCAGTTCGATCAATGTGAAGCCAGGACGACGCTTCATGAGATCAAACCCCCCGTACATGGTTTTGACGAAGTTGTTCCGCGACCTGGAAAGGAAATAAAAAAACCGGATCGGAATCGACCGATCTCCAGTTACCGAATCCGGTCGAACGCCGGGCAATAGAGACGTCGACATCCGAAAGGCAAAAGCGAGATCCTCTCTGAGTCTCTCACTTCGACGACAATTCGAACTTCATGTCATCGTTCGATCCACCACTCTTGATATCAACCTTGAGTTCCGACTTCGCGTTGTATCGGGCCGGGATCAGCTCCTTCAGCGGACGGCCGACCCGACCACCACCTGTCTCCACGCGCTGCCCCTCCTTGCCCGGTTGCCCGGACTTCTCGTTGGCCTGGATCGAAACAACGTAATGGCCTGGCACCAGACCGTTCGCTCTGTCAATCGAGAACGCACCATCGCGAACGAGCGTCCCGCCCTCGGTCGGCCCCGGCGGCTGCGGAGCAAAGCGGATCAGTCCGGCCGGCAGAGGTTTGCCGTCCAGCGTGACCACGCCGGAGACCGCCTCGCGCGGTAAGTCATCCTGCTCGCCCGTGGTACAGCCGACCACCACCACCAGCACAACGGCAAGGCCGCACACTTGCCTTCGCACCCAAAACGGACATCGAATCTTCATCATGGCGAGCATCACCTTCTGATTTCAGGCCGGTGAAAGATCCCTCTTATGAGGATCTTGCCACCGACGCGCTTCCCATCGCGGCTCATTCCAGACGCCACTGATTTTCCTCAGGTGACGTCCAAGACCAACGGGATGCCATTCTCAATCTCAGGCGGACGAACGGTGATCCCAGGAACAAGGCACGACCGCCGAAATCGGACGAGAACCCGCGCGGTCGAGAAGGCGAGAAGAGGGGATTGCGAGCCAGTCCCCAAACACGTAAATTTGATAAAGACGCACCATCGGATATCGGGTTCGATGGATTGGACCACCTTCCTGGAACCGCCGCCACCGAATTCTTGCGTTTGCTCTCCGGGGAAGGTCTTCCTTAAATCCGGAAATCAATAGCTATCGGAGCTGATGACCTCACCATCGGCTCGGGTTCCCAACGACCAGTAGGTGTTGAGGGCAATCGACGACTTCAGGAAATGGACGCTGCCATCGGCGAACAGGAAGTTCGCCCCGCCTGGATGTTTGCTGCCAGCGCTCGCGAAGTTCGAGTCTCCGGCCGCCATCCCACCGCCGGCCCGGCAGACGCCCCACTTGTACTGCTGCGAACTGGGCGGGACAATTGTATTGAAAAGAGTGATCCCATCGTGGCCGAAGGTCCAGCTATTTCCTCGATTGTTGCCCACGGGATTGCTGGACGACATTTGCTCCTGCGTGGCCCGTGCGTCGCACGAGACGAGGCACTGGACCACGGCTGTTTGTGCGGTCCAGGCGTCCTGGACCAGGCAGGTTGCGGGCAGGGAAACCCCCGTGACGTCGTTCCGCAACCAATCCACAGACCGGGTTTTCTGACCGACGAGCTGCTCGCTGAACGCGATGGTGTTCGATGTTCCGTCCGTCACCGACGCAATCTTGACGACCATCGCCGTGTGGTTGTACTGATCGTGCTCGAAGATGCCGGTCGTGATCTGAGCCACGGGAAGCGTGGTGGTACCGGTACTCCCCACGTAATTAATGGTCCCCTGCGGAGCGAAGATGTCATTTCCTCCATCCGAAGGGCAAATGAACGCCTTGATCGGCGTCCAGAAGGCCGTCCGATTCGCTAACGAAGGAGACGCGCCGAGCGGCGCCAGATAAAAATTGCAGGAATTGTAGATGGTGGACTGTTCCATGAAACCAAGCAACTGGGCCTGAGGGCCCCACCAGTTGCCGCCGTAGATCCCGGGAGATTGCATGGCGAGAATCGAGCCGAGCGGGAAGCAGTCGGTACTTGAGATGTAGTTATGGATTCCCAGTCCCATCTGCTTCAGATTATTGGTGCACTGCACGCGACGGGCGGCCTCGCGAGCGGCCTGGACGGCCGGGAGCAGCAGCGCGATAAGGACCGCGATGATGGCGATCACCACGAGCAGTTCGATCAGGGTGAAGCCGTTGGGCCTGGCCTTGTCTCGCCGGCGTGGGCCTGAAAGGGGAACCATGGGCCTCTCCTTCAGAATGTCCTTGAGGGCAGAATGCGGTTGGCGCGAGCGGAGGAAGCTCCGGGTGAGGATCTGGCGGTGCGGATCGGGATTGTTGAGAAGCTCGGCCAGAACGGGGACTGGCTCCGAGTCTTCGAGGTGCCCGCCCCCATTTGGCAGAGCCCCTCAGGCCGAAACCAGCCGGAGAGAGGTGGCGAGTTTCGAGCGAGGCCGAAGGCACCCGACTCGATGGGAAGTCTCCGAACGATGATCTGTATGTTAACTCCGGAGCGAGCTTTTTTCTTGGATCAGGAGCGCAATATGCCATGAGTTTGCGCACAATCCATCTCATCGACGGAGCACTGGCAAAGATGCCGAGGATCGATGCGTCTCTCCTGGAGTTACTTTTCGACCAGGCTGATGACGTCGCCTTTTTCGTCAAGGACGCGGAGGGATGTTACGTGGTGGTCAACGAGTCTCTGGTGGCTCGCCACGGACTGCGGTCGAAGGCCGAGGCGATCGGCAAGCGTCCGTGCGACATCTGCCCGGGCGACTTCGGCCGGATTCCGACCGAGCAGGATGCCCGAATCCTCCGAACCGGCCGGCCCCTGCTCGGTCACCTGGAGTTGCACTGGTATCGCCCGCGCAACCCTGTCTGGTGCATCACGACGAAGTTGCCGATCCGCGATGCCGAGAACCGGATCACCGGCCTGATCGGCTTCTCGCACGATGTCCGCGCACCGATCGAGCGCCAGCGGATCCCGAAGGCGTTCGCACAGGCGCTGGAAGATTTCGAACGCGACCTGTCGTCCGATGTCACAGCAACCGAGCTGGCGGCTCGATCGCGGCTCTCCCCGCAACGGTTAACACGACTGACAAGGCATTTCTTCGGGGTCACGCCGACGAAGTGGATCACGAAGACACGGATCACGGCGGCTTCCCGGCTCCTGCTGGAAACGTCCTGTTCCGTTGCGGAGATCGCACATGCCTGCGGCTTCTACGACCACAGCGCCTTCACCCGAGCCTTCCGATCGACGACCGGCGTGACGCCCTCGGAATACCGGAATTCCTGCAAGCGCCCGTGATCGCGCACCCCAGGCGTGTCCATCTGAAGACGACCCTCCTCGACAACGATCCGGACCATATTCCGTTGTCCGGATCGTCAGCG
>DAIDJI010000050.1 GCA_027451455.1 Planctomycetales bacterium
AGACGACGGCGTCGGGATGGCACCGCTTGGCCTCGGCGACGCCGTCTACTCCGTTATCGGCGACGCGGACCTCGTGGCCGTGCAGCCGGAGCAGGCGCTTGAGGCTCTCGGCGGCGTCGGCGTTGTCCTCGACGACCAGGATGCTCAGTCGCTCGGCGTTCGGCGCCAAGGGGGACGAGGGATTCGAGCGGAGCGCCGGATCCGGGCCGGCGATCGGTAACTCCACCGTGAACGAAGCACCACGGCCGTTCCCTTCGCTCTCGACCCGAATGGTCCCACCATGCAGCGCGACGATTCCGCGTGCCAGGGCGAGCCCGATCCCCAGCCCACCCCGGCTCCGATCGAGGCTCCCCTCGGACGAGGCCAGGGCCTCGTTCAGATGGCTCAGGTTCTCTGGCGCGATCCCAGCGCCGGTGTCGCGGACGATCATCGAGGCGCAGGGATGGGCGGCATCGGCGACGATCTCCAGGGTGATCGAGCCGCTACGGCCGGTGTGCCGGATGGCGTTCTCCAGCAGAGCCTCCACGACCTGGCGGAGCCGAACGGCCTCCGCCCGGACCCAGACCGGGGCCGGGGGCGTCACCACAACCATCGAGAGGCCGAGGCGATCGGCATCGGGACGACGGGCCTCGAGCGCCTGCCGGCCAACCTGTCGGAGATCGACGTGCTGCGGTTCCAGGACGATCAGCCCCCGCGAGAGCCGGGAAACTTCCAGAACGTCATCCACGATCCGGGTCAGGCGGTCGACCTGGCGGTCCATCAGTTCGTAGATCTCGGTGGAGAACCGGGGATCGTCGCCACCACGTTTCAGCAGGTGCAAACCGTTCCGGATCGGGGCGAGCGGATTGCGTAACTGGTGCGCCAGCAAGCTGAGCAGTTCATCCTTGCGGCGTGAGGCGTCGCCAGACCGGCGTAGCTCGTCCTCCAGCCGGCGAGAGTGACTGTCATCGCGGGGCTCCTCGTCGTCCAGTTCGCGGATCGACCAGGCAAAACCCCGAGTAAGACCGGCCGGGCCGGGCAGGGGGGTCTTCTTCACCTCGGCCCGATAGCGGGAGCCGTCGGGACGCGATCGCCAGCCACGATCGCTCTCGGTGGCGCCCGAGGTCAGGACAGCCGGACCGCTCGCGGCCTGGCCTCCCTCGCGAGCATCCTCGGTCGGGCCCGGGAGCGAATCGATCGGCCGGCCGATCATCTCCGAGGCACCGAGCCCGGTGATCCGGCTGGCAGCGGCGTTCCAGCTTCGTACTCGTCCTGAGGCATCGAGAAGGGCCAGCCCTATGGCTTCCAGTCCCTCGACCAGGTCCTGAAAGGAGGCGTCATTTTCCTCAGGGTCCGGCTCTCGATTGGCCATCCGTTCCAGTTCTCGATCCACGAAAATCACCCCGTTCGCCGAGGGCCGACGGCTATTCCGTCCGATCGGGCCGCCGAAAATCTCCAACCCGGCTCCACCTGCCATCCAGCCCCGAAGAGCCTGCGATCCATTCCGGTTTCGGGCGTAGGCAAAACATTTCTCAAAATCGCGCGAGACGGCCCCGTCGGAATACGGGATGCCATCCATCCAACTAATCGGTCCAGATCTTCTTGCCATACGGACGCTGGGAAACCGGAGAAGGCCCCCTCCCCATCCCCTGATGCGAAGGCAAACGCACCCCGACTCAAAACGTCCGAAAGAAGCGATCGAGTCGAAAGCCTCGAAGATCGGAACGAAAGGGAAACCCTGCTTACGCGAGGTCTTGCGTTCATTCGAATTTCTACCACACAACACGTCGAGATACCCCGATCGTGCGCGCAGATTCATCCAGGCCCGCGTATCGCTCCGAAAATATGCTGCAAATGGCGGACCATCGCCCACCGCTTTTGCCGCCGTTAAGACTTCCTTGTCGAGGGATCCATGCCAGGCGGAAAGATCCTTCCCACCTGAAGAGACGGTTGTTGTGTCCATAATTCATTGATTGCATGTCGAAATGGGTGTTTAATCGGGTCTGCGTGAACCGGACGTCCTTCTGGTGAAATCCCAAAAACGCTTGACTTATCCCGTTTATGCGCCATCTTCTCATTTGTAGCCGCAGACTGGTAGCCATCTTTGGAAATTCGGACGCAGGGTAAGGCACTATGGTGGCCGGATCCAGGATTCGTCGCAAGTAGACAGGCGCACACAAAATCCTGGGTCCGGCCGCCTAAGGGGAGGTCTCACGACGAAACGAACCCAATTCTGCCCATCGGGCGGGCGGGTGAAGACGGGTTGGAGGCTGCCGATCGGGTCAGGCAGGCGGTTCGTCGGGCGTGATCACGTGGCAGCTTCGGGCCTTGACGATCAGGTGGACGGCGGTGCCTGGGCGAAGGACAAGTTGTGTGACGGCGGGCGCGACCAGGCTGACGATCCAGGTAATGCCGGTTGTCTGGACGACGGCCTCGACCTCGGCGCCCCGGGCGACGATGCGCTCGATGTTCCCCGGGATCTGGTTGCGGGCCGAGAGACCCTCGACGGGACCTCGGGCGAGGAGGATGTCGTCGGCGCGGACCTCCACGAGGACGGTCGAGCCGAGAGGGCGGTCGAGGTGGCCGACGATCAGATCGGGGCCCTCGGCAAGGCGGAGGGTGGTCGCGTTTTGCTCGGGGGCGTGCGAGGCGACCTGGGCGGGGAAGACGTTGCGGAGCCCCTCGAACGCGATCGGGATCTCGCCCGGGCGTCGCGAGGCCGCCAGAACGTCGAGCGGGGGGCCGTCGGCGACGATCCGGCCGCCTTCGAGCAGGAAGAGACGGGAGCCGATCGCCACGGCCTCGTCGACGCTATGCGTCACGTAGAGCATGGGGATCCCCTCGATCCGGCGGACGTCCTTCAACCGGCGGATCATCGCGTGCCGGCTCGCCAGGTCGAGTGCTGAGACAGGTTCGTCGCAGAGCAGGAGCCGGGGGCGAGGCGCCAGGGCGCGGGCCAGGCCGACACGCTGCCGCTCACCGCCCGAGAGTGTCCCGGGGGATCGGTCGAGCAGGTGCTCAATCCCGCAGAGAGCGGCGACCTCGGCCGATCGGGCCTCGGCCTCGGCGCGGGGCCATCCCTTCAGGCCGAACCGGATGTTCGCCGCGACGTTCCGGTGTGGGAAGAGGCGGTCGTCCTGGAAGATCATCCCGACCCGGCGCTCGCGGAGGCGCCGGTCGATCCGTCGCGACGAGTCGAACAGGGTCTCCGGTCCGAGCTGGATGCGGCCGGAGTCGGGACGAGCCAGCCCGGCGATCAGGCGGAGGAGTGTTGTCTTCCCCGCACCCGAGGGGCCGAAGATGACCCCGACCTCGCGGCCGAGGCTCAGCGCGACGTCCAGCGCGAGCCCCGGGTGGACGCGGTGCGAGAGACAGAGATCGAGGACAGGGCCGTCTTTCTCGATGCTCAACGGGCCGGCCTCCGCGCGGGCAGAGTCCGCTGGACGATCCAGAGGGCTCCGATCGAGACGACCGAGATCAGGAGGGTCAATCGGCCGGCGCGGGCGGAGTTGTTGCCGAGGACGATGGCGTCGTAGATGGCGAGCGAGGCGGTCTGGGTCACGCCGGGGATGTTGCCGGCGACCATCAGCGTGGTGCCGAAGTCACCGAGCGAGCGGGCGAAGACCAGGACCATTCCCGCCGCGAGTCCTCGCCAGGCCAGGGGGAAGGTGACTGCGAGGAAGACGGAGATCTCGCTTCGGCCGAGCAGTCGGGCGACGTCCTCAAGCGCAGGGTCCACCGCCTCGAACGCCCCCCGGGCCGGGAGCAGGAAGAGCGGGAACGCCGCGACCGACGCCGCGATCACCGCTCCCGACCAGTGGAAGACCAGCGTGATCCCTGTCGAGGACTCCAGCCAGTAGCCGATCGGGGCCCGTCGGCCGATCACCTGGAGCATCGCGTAACCGAGGACGGTCGGCGGCAGGACGATCGGCAGCACGAGCAATCCCGCAACCAGCGACTTGCCCGGAAACTCGCGACGGGCGAGAAGCCAGGCGATCGGCACCCCGGCCGCGACGATCAGGACGGTCGCCATCCCCGCGATCTGTACTGAGAGCCAGAACGGCGCCAGGTCGCTCATGGGGTGGCTTCCCTGGATCCGGCCGCCCGGAAGCCGTGATCACGGAGGATCGACTGGCCCTGGTCATCCAGGATGAACGCGGCGAACGCCCGGGCCTCGTCGCGATGCGGCGAGTCGGCGACGATCCCCATCGCCTGGATGATCGGGTCGTAAAGCCCCGGATCGACATCGAGGACGCGAACATCCGGGACGTCCGCAATGGCCCGGCCGACCAGTGCCGCCTCGACCTCGCCCTTCTGAGCGTAGTGGAGCGCCTGCCGAACCGACTCGGCCAGCACGATCCTCGGCTGGAGCGACTCCCAGAGCCCGGAACGCTGGAGTGCCTGCTTGCCGGCGCGGCCATAGGGGGCGGTCTCGGGGTTCGCCAGGGCGATCCGCTTGACTTCTGGACGGGCAAGGTCGGCGAGCGTCTCGATCGGTGTCCTGACCGCCCGATGGATCACCAGGGCCAGCGAGCCCCGGGCATAGTTGCGAACCGAGTCCGGCCGGATCGACCCTTGCCGAGCGAGGTTGCCGACGTACGATTCGTCCGCCGAGAGGAAGAGGTCGAAGGGGGCGCCTTGCTCGATCTGCCTCGCCAGGACGCCCGACGAGAGGAACGTCGGCTGCACCCCGACCCCTCGGAGCGCCTGGAACGACGCCCCGAGCTTCGGGAGGACGACCTGCAAATCGCTGGCGGCGGCGATCCGGAGAGTCGGCACCGGGCGGTCAGAGGTTCCCACTGCTGCATTGCTGCATCCGACGATCCCGCCAGCCAGGATCGCGAGCATCCAGCGGATGCCGACGAGGGGCGATCGGCGCAAATACGGTCCGGGATGGATCATCGGGGCATCCTCCGGCGAATGGGTCGAGATTCATCGGCATGGTACGGCGAGGGCGGCGGGGCGGTCAACCGCCTCCGATTGCGGCTCAAGGCTGAATCAGGTAAGACGAAGAGAGAGTAGGGAGACGGCGAGGCGGATCAGGGCGGCCGGCGGCGACGGGGACGCGGTGTCCACGCCGGAGGCCGGGATCGTTTCAGGAAAGGCGACGCCAGGGATGAAGCTGGACCTCTTCTTTCGGCATCACGGGATCGTCGGCAATCCGTTCAGCGAGGAGGATGCCCAGACGGATACCGTCTTCAAGCGGCGATGCCTGGCGACCATCCATCATCCCGCCTGGAACAAGTTCTTCGGCAGTCCCGCCGATCCGTCGACCGCTCTGGTCTTCGGCGAGAAGGGGAGCGGCAAGACCGCGCTCCGGCTCCAGGCCCAGTCCGAGTTCGACGGCTACAACCGCGAGAACCCCGGCGAACGGGTCTTCGTCATCTCCTATGATGACTTCAACCCGTACCTCGACAACTGCCGGACGGCCTTGCGAGCCCGCGAGATGGGGCAGGTCCTCGATGGCTGGCGGCTCGCCGACCACATGGACGCGGTCCTCTCGCTCGGGGTGACGCACCTGATCGATCTGCTGAAGCACGAGAAGGCCGACCTCTCGGTGCTGAGCCTCGACCAGCGGCGAGACCTCCTCTTGCTGGCGGCGCTCTACGACGCCTCCACCGGCGAGCCGATCTCTGGCCGATGGAGCCGGCTCCGCCGGCGATCGGGGTTCCGATCCCTCTGGGCCAGGCGGGACCTCCAGATCGGCGTCGGCACGACGTTGCTCGTGATCGGGCTGATCTTCCTGTTCCCCTCGTTGCTGAAGCTGAGCATCCTCCCCTGGCTCCTGGTCCCGATCCTGGCCGGGTGGCTCTACTGGGGATGGCGACTCGCCCGCGCGGAGTGGTTCGCCCGCGACATCCGGAAGGGGCTGCGCGTCTTGAATCGCGACCCCTCAGCGCTCCGGTGGGAGCTCCTCTGGTTCAAGCCCTCGGAGCTGGGCGGCCAGCCGCTGCCGACCGCGAACCGGATCGGCGCCGAGGAGCGTTACGAGTTGCTCCGCAAGTTCCAGGGTGTCCTGCACACGCTCGGATACGCGGGGATCGTCGTGCTGATCGACCGGGTCGACGAGCCGCAGCAGGTCGAGGGCGACCCCCGGAAGATGCGGGACCTGATCTGGCCGCTCCTCGATCACAAGTTCCTCCGCCACCCCGGCATCGGCGTGAAGCTGCTGCTCCCGATCGAGCTGGCGTACTACCTCGAAAAGGAGGACAAGGAGTTCTACGACCGCGCCCGTCCCGACAAGCTCAACATGATCAAGCCGCTCCGATGGACCGGCCCCTCGCTCTACGACCTGGCCTCGGATCGATTGCAGGCCTGCCACCCCGATCCGTCGAACAACGGCGACGCCCCGAGGCTCCGCCGGTTCATCGACGACGCCGTGAGCGATGATTATCTCAAGGAGGCCCTCGCCAACCTCCGAACGCCCCGTCACCTCTTCAAGTTCCTGCACCGGCTGATTGAGGAGCATTGCCACCGCCACACCGACGACGCCCCTCGGTGGACCATCGACTACGATACCTTCCGGACGACGTACGGCAACTACATGCGCGACCTCGACGCCTTTGATCGCGGCTACGGCCACGGTTGATCCGTCGGGCGAGCCAGGGAGACGCATCCAGCATGGCGACCGCGGCCCGATCGGCGATCCCGAGGGACCAGGACGGCGTCTTCGCCTGGGATCCGTCCTGGGACCGCGCCCGCGAGTTCCCGATCCGCATCCCTTGCTCCGAGGAAGAGTACCTCGGCATCGACACCAATCTCCTCCTGGAATACGCCGATGGTTTCCTTGAGGTCCTGCCGATGCCGACGATCTTCCATCAGTTAATCCTTGGTTTTCTGTACCTCCAGCTTCATGCTTTCGCATCGGCACGAGCCCTCGGAACGGTCGTCACGGCCGGCTACAGGGTACGGGTCGACCCCGGTCGATATCGCGAGCCGGACATTCTCTTCATCGGCCGAGAGCACTCGAACGGGATCGGCAAGAACTACTGCCAGAAGGTGGATCTCGCGATGGAGATCGTCAGCGAGTTCAACCGCCGGCACGACCTCGTGACCAAGCGGAACGAGTACGCCCGGGCTGGCATCCGCGAATACTGGATCATCGACCCCGAGGAGGAAACGATCACCGTCTTCGTCCTCGAGCCGAGGCGACGGACGTACGACGAGCCCCTCGCCTTCCGCCGGGGCGATCGGGCCGCGTCGATGCTTCTGCCGGGGTTTGGGGTGGAGGTCAGCGAGACGCTTGACCAGAAGCCGCTCTGAGGGTCTGGGGGATCAGCCGTCCTTCCAGGAGGCCAGGCGGGCGTCGAGGGCTCTCGAATCCGGGTCGAACTCGATCACGACGACCGATCCCTCGGGTGTCGCGCCGACGTTGAGGACCCGCCGCCCGTCCCTCAGCGTCCGTTCCTGGGCGTGGTGCAGGTGGCCGCAGAGGTGGAGTCGGGGCGCGATCGTTCGGTTCGCGTCGAGGAAGCAGCGCTGGCCGCCGTGACGGCCCGAGGAAGTCAGGTCGGCCAGGCCGACCGGGCAGGCATGGGTCAGAAGGATGTCCACCGGCCTCGACTTCTGGGCCCGGGCGGCGGCCTCGGCGACGTCGGCGTCGGTCACGTAATAGGGCTTTCTGTGCGACTTGGCCCAGATCCCGCCGATCGAGGCAAGGGCCAGGCCCATCGCCAGGACCGGCTCGCCCTGGCCGAGAAGGACCGGCGATCCGTCGCGATTGCGGGCCTCGCGCAGGAGGCCAAGGGGATCGTGATTGCCGAAGGTCGAGTAGGTCGGAACCCGTTCGATCAGCCCCCGGAATGCCGCCTCGTCGACCTCGCCGGGATCGCCCCAATCGCCGCAGCAGAGGAGCAGGGCGGGTCGGTAGCAATCGACGGCAGCCCGCGCCGAGGCGAGGTCGCCGTGGAGGTCGCTCACGACCAGGACGCGGACGACCATCCTCGGGTCCCTCAATCGCCGGGGAGCGGCTGCTGGTCGTAGAGCTTCCGGTAGCTCTCGTAGCGGCCGGCATGGATCTGGCCCCAGTAGACGGCCTCCTTGACGGCGCAGCCGTGCTCATGGCTATGCGAGCAGTCCGGAAACCGGCAGTGCGGGATGAAGCCGCGGAACTCGATGAAGTATGCCTCCAGTTCGCCGGGGATCACACCCCAGAGCTCGAACTGGCGGAGTCCGGGCGTGTCGACCACGAACCCTCCGCAGGCCAACTCGATCAGCTCGGCCGTGGTGGTGGTGTGCTTCCCCTTGAAGGTCCAGTCGGAGACCTCGCGAACCTTGAGGTTCAGCCCCGGCTGGATGACGTTCAGGAGGGAGCTCTTGCCGACGCCGCTCTGACCTGAGAAGGCCGTCACACCGCTCGAGACCAGTTCGCGGAGGCGGTCGATCCCTCGACCGTCGGCGGCCGAGGTCACCACGGTCTCGTATCCAAGCTGAGCATACAGGCCGACGACCCATTGATAGTCGGCCATGTCCACGAGGTCGGCCTTGTTGAAGACGACGACCGGCCGAACCCCGCCGATCTCGGCCGAGACCAGGTAGCGGTCGACGAGCCCGAGCTTCAGCCCCGGCTCGGCCAGCGCCGAGACGATGAGCAACTGGTCGACGTTCGCGGCGAGGACCTGCTGGCGGTTGCGGTAGCCTCGGGTGATCACGCCCTTGCGTGACTCGACCCGCTCGACCACCCCCTCAGCGCCGGCGGGTCCGCCGGGTCGGAACCAGACGCGATCACCGACGGTGACCACGTTCCGTCCCTCAATCGCCAGGCTCTTGAGCAGGCGACGGACGTGGCAGGTATAGTTCTGGCCGTCGTCGGCGCGGACCAGGAGCGTCAGGCCGTTGATCCGGATGACCCGCCCCTGAAGGCAGGCCGAAGCGTCGACGGCGCGGGTTGCCGCCGCATCGTGCGGTGAGTTGGGGTCACGAGCGGCGGCGTCGACGTCCTCGATGATCGTCCGGTGCCGCGAGAGTTCACCCCTGGGCCGTACCCGGTCGCTCGACGGAGCGGAAGCGACCGGCCCCGTCTCATCACGCCGGAACTCACGGGTCAGGTCGTTGGAGCGTGTTCGATTCTGCTTCTGCCAGTTCTTACGCAGCTCGACGCGCACTTTCCGCTTCTTGCTCACGAGGGGCGAGACTCCGCGGGCTGACCAGGCGATTGAGGCGATCGGTTCGGGCGGGCCGCTTCGCAATCGGCCCGCCCGATCCCCAACGGTCCAGTCTAACCGCACGAGCGCGAGGCGCTCAACTCATCGCGAGTGGAGCGGACGCCGGCCACCCGAACGATCGCCCGAGGCGTTGGGTTCCGCGAGCACCTGCATGGCGCGCTTGGGGTTGGAGGTGTGGAAGATCCCCAGACTCTTGCCAGGCGTCGTCCCGGTGGAGACATAGGCATACTCGACGTTGATATGCTCCTCGGCCAGGTGCTCCAGCAGCTTCGCCAGGGCTCCGGTCCGGTTCTCCATAGGGACCTCGAGGACCTCGGTGATCCGATACTCGGTTCCGATCGAGGTGAGGACCGCCTTGGTCGAGTCGAGGTCGGAGGTGACGAACCGGAGGACGCTCGGTCCGTCAGTCTCCATGACTGAGAGGGCCCGGATATCGACCTTCTCCTGAGCCAGCGCCGAGCAGATCTTGGCGAGCCGGCCTGGCTTGTTCTCCAGGTACGCGGTTACTTCGTGAACGAACTCCATGGGTACCTCCTGGGGGCCTCGAAACGAAGAGGATCGGAGCGCCTCGCAGGCGCGGCTGGACTCGTCGTAAGCCCGACCGCATTGCGAGGCGTCGCCGACGGGATCATTGGCGCGGATCGGCAGCATCTTCGCTCCGTCCGCTGGTATCCGTGTGATCGGTGAGCTCCCTCCGCTCGCGAGGTGCCCACCGATCGAGGGGAAGGAATCAGAGTCCGCCGCGACCGCCTCGGCCGCCGCGACCACCACCGGGACCACCAGGTCCACCGGGACCACCAGGTCCACCGGGACCGCCAGGTCCACCGGGCATCCCTGGGCGACCGGGCATTCCGGGCATCATCCCGGAGCCCTGCGGACCGCCGGGGGCGCCGCCGGCCGAGGCGTCCTGGGCCCCCTCTTTGGCCTTCCGCGCGTTCTCCCGCGCCTGCACGATCCCCGGGAGCATTCCGCCCACGAACCCGGCGCCGAAGAGGAGATCGTACTGCGAGAGGAACGCCTGTCGGGTCGCGACCCGGACCTCCTGGTCGTCGACCGAGACGGTCATCGTGCCGAGGAAGTAGCGCGAGCGGAGGGCATCAGCCTTGGGGAGCTTGTCGGCGTCGACCTTGAGTTCGACGTTGAGTTCGGCCGGGATGCCGCCCGCATCGGTCCCCGCGCCTGGATTCGCGCCTGGACCGGGCTGGCCCGGCATCGCCATCGGCATCGAGCCCGAACCGCTGCCGCCCCTTCGGGGCATGCCCGACTGGGGACCGCCGGCGGGCTGCTGCTGTTCGCCGCCCGGGGCCTGGGCATTGGCCCGGGACCGCGCGATGAGGATCGCCGAGTTGATAATCGACTGAAGCGTCCCCGGCAGGTTGGCGAGCAGCTCGGGCATGACCTCCCGCGGGTCGTTCACCCCCATCAGAACCACCTTCGAGGGGATCCGCTCGCTCGCCTTGCGGACGTCCTCCGAGGGCTGCCAGTCCTTTTGCCTGGCGACCTTGAGCGCCTCGTCGGCGGCATCGGCTGAGACCGAGATCACCAGGTACTTTCCGTCGAGCTTGATGACCGGGTGGAAGCTGGTCGGGCCGAGTTTCAACGGTGAGTCGCTGGGCGTCCTCCAGATATACCCCTGCTTGTCGGTCATCGCAGTGGACCCGATCGCCACGGTCGAGTTGGCGTTCACGAGCGGCTGGAAGTGGGGGGCAAGGTTCGCACTCGACCGCCGCTTCCCGCTCGACTTCTGGCCGGCGCCGCGGCCTCGCGGCCCACCCGGAGCGCCGGGCTGGGCGTCGGCGGGCTGGTCCGACTCTTCCTGCTTGTCCATCGCGAGCGCCGTTTCCTTCCGGAGCTGGTGATTGACGGCGTTCATCGTCGCTTCGAGGGCCCTCGAGAAGGCCCGGGGATCGGAGACCTCGGCGAGGAGCGTGAGCTTGTTGTGCGAGAAGAGCGACGTGGACATCCCCGCCGTTGGGCTAAGTCCCTTGAGCCAGTTCGACTGGAACGGCCCCGACCCGGCCGCCGCCGACTTGTCCTGAGCCAGGAAGAGGATCATCCGCGGGCCGATCTTGTCGAGGAAGTCCTTGTGGAAGTCGATCTTGGAAGTCGACTGCACCCGGTCGGCAACCTCGTCCACTCGATCCTTGATCTTCCCCTCGGGCGCCAGTTGCTGGATCGCGTCGAGCAGGACCCTGGGGGCGATTGCGACCTGGACGAACGAATCGACCCCCTGGGGGAGCGGCATGAGGGCCTTGGGCTCGAAGGCGGGCTGATCGAAGAGGGCCAGGAACGGCTTGCGTGGCTTCGGCGATGTGAGGCGGATCTCCTGCATCATCGCGTCGCCCTCGAAGCCCATGCGGAGGGCGACCCGGCGAATGCCGGCCTTGTCGTTGACGTTATGGAGAAACTTCATCAGCTCGGACTCGGTCGCGGACTTCGGCGTGTGCTCTGCGTCAATGAAAAAGATCCCGTCGGGCTCGAATCGGCCGTCCTTCTTCGAAAGCTCCTGGACGACCGGAAGATCGACGGCGCTGGGGTTCTTGCCATCGAGCGCGGCCACGGTCCTGTCAATGGCCCAGGGATAGGGCCCACAAACAACCAGGTCCTCGCCCTCGGCCCACCAGGCACGGCCGCCCTGCTTTGGGTTGGCTCCCGCGGGCTGGATGGGCGGGACAACGACGAAGGTCCGGCCGAGCCGTTTTTCCAGCGACGGGGCGCCGCTTCCGGACATGGTGTCGCCCATGAATCGGCTCCAGACTCCACGCGATGCCTTCGCGGCGGCGCCTCGGAAGACGATTGTGACGGCCACGGACTCTCCGGCTTTGTCTTTTTCGATCGGCCGGAGATGAATGCCGAGGGCCATCCCATGATGCGTTCCGTGCTTGAGCAGCTCGACATAGTCCTTGCCACTGAGACGGTGGCCCGAGCCCAGGCTGAGAAGCTTGTCGAAAAGCTGGGCGCCGACCTCTTCGATCATTTCGCCGAGGGGAGTTTCGGTGAGCATCTGATAGGCGGCGGTCTGCTTCCAGGCGTCGGCGTGGGCGTCGAGACCCTGGAACTCGAAGTAGGCGATCAGGTCGTCCTTGGGGAAGTAGCGGGCCAGGGGGCGGGCCTTGGCCTCCTGAGCGTGGAGGGTGGCCGGGGTCGCGATCGCGGCGAGGACCATCGCCGTGAGCAGAAGAAGGGACCGGCGGCGAGTTGGTGGGCGTGAAGGGACGACGTCCCGCCAGGGGCGTTGGGCATCGATAGGGGCGTGTGGCACGGGTGCGGTCCTCATGCTGGATCGTGGGTCGTCGAGAGGGGAACCGGCGCCGGGTTGGAAAGGTGGACAAATCGAACTTTCCGAACCACAGCGGGTCGGGGGCCGTCCGATCCGGCGGGCCTTCGCCTCCGACTCAACCGCCATCGTAAGGGGCGCAGGGCGTCGCGCCAACAACCTGCCCGGCCGCTGCGGGTCGCGATGGGTGGGATGGTTCTCGCGACATGGCCCGCTCGGTGCTAGACTGAGTCCCCGATCATCGCGGCGAGGCTTCGCGCCCCGCGAGCCCGCACGATGCCCTGTGCCCGAGGACAGCGACCCATGCGCCCCGACACTTCCCTCGAGCCCGAACCGACCCCCGCCCCGACCCGCGCCCATCGCCCGACCCTTGAGCTGCCCATCATCGATCCCGACGACGAACTCGACGAGGACGACGCGACCCTTGACAACGAACTGGCCGAGTCGATTGAGGACGAGCCTCGGACCGTTTTGATCACCGGGGCCCGCGGGAACATCGGCCGGAAGCTCCGCGACTCCTGGACCGACGTCTATGACCTCGTCCTGCTCGACCGGACGGAAGACGACGGTGACGACGAGGTCATCGGGGCCGACCTCACGGCGATCGACGACGAGTGGATCACCTACTTCCACGGAGTCGACACGGTCGTCCACCTGGCGGCCGATTCGGACTCGGAGGCCTCCTGGGACGACCTGATCGGCCCGAACCTTGATGCGATGGCCAACGTCTTCCACGCGGCGGCCCTGGCCGGGGTCGAGCGGATCATCTTCGCCAGCTCGTGCCATGTGATGGGTGGATATCGTCACCTCGGCGAGGGACCGATCACGGTGGACCTCGATCCGATTCCCGACGGGCCTTATGGAGCCGCCAAACTCTTCGGCGAGCGGCTCGGCCGAAGTCTTGCGATGGCCTTCGACCTCACGTTCATCGCGGTTCGGATCGGTTGTGTCTTGCCCGGGGTGAACCGGCCCGACGATCTGTCGGACGACTGGACCCGGGGACTCTGGCTCTCGAACACCGATCTCGTTCGCCTCTTTGACGCGGCTGTGGAGGCAGCGATTGAGGATCGATCGTTCGTCGTGGTCCACGGGGTCTCGCGGAACCACGGGATGCGGTGGGACCTTTCGGGGGCGGCCGAGCTCCTCGGCTATCTGCCGATCGATGATGCCTTTAGCCCCCACCCAGCCGGCTATCCGCGCGAATCCGTATAACCATTACCATTCGACATCCGCGGGAGCGTGGCCTAGGCTTCCATCAGAGGGGATCGATCGGGCACCGCCGCCAGAGCCGTCGCAACAACGCGGTCGGGCGCCGTCGCCACGCGATCGATGGGTGTTCCCGACAAGGGGCGGGATCCCGACGTGACGGAGGTGGCCGATCATGCGAACGCGATTCTGGGCTGCGGCCCTGGTGATTACTCTGATGCTCATTGATGCCTGGACGGCCGGCGCGGCCGCGGCGATCGCGACGAGACCTGTCGCGCACGATGCCGACAAAGGTGGCGGTGGCGGAATTCAAAGCGCGGCGGTCGAATCCGGTCCGCGGCCCTCGGAGAGCCTCCGGTCGAACAGGTCGCGGTAGAACCGAATCTCCAGCCGGTTTGTGCGGAGCGCCTCCAGGGCCTCGAGCGCCAGGTTGACGCTGGCAAACAGCAAGAGCCCGACGCCGGCCACCGCGAGCCCGATCGGGAGCGCGATCAGGCGGTTGCCTGCCATCACGTCGAAGGCGAGCGCCAGGCTGGTCCCCACGAATGTGGTGAAGGCGATGTAGAGGGTCGTCAACGCGTATCGAATCCGGTCGTTCCGCCACTCGAGCCGTTGGAGCTGGTCGCGAATGTGCTCGACCCGTTCGACGACGTAATCGTGCGTGGAGACGCCCCGGCCCATGTTGTCGAGAAGGTCGTTGAGGACGCGGATCCGGTCGACCACTCGCGACATTCGGTTCGACGTCGAGATGATCAGCGAGGCGTTGGCCGTCAGGAAGATGGCCGGCGTGATCATCGCGGTCAGGGTCTCGTACGGCGCGTCGAGCGCGATCGGCATGGGCATTCTTGGAATTCTCGAAAGACGCATGGAACCGGGAATGATTCAAATATCAGATTCCGGATACCTGTTTCCAGAGGGATGGTCGGCGGATCGTGCCGGCCGCATCACCCGGCCGCTCCGCGCCGCCGTCTGAGCCGGAGGTATCGGGGTTGCCAGACCTTCGCGTCGACGAGCGCCTCGATGTCGCCCTCGGCGTCGGCGAGCCCCTCGCGTCGGGCGGCCTCGGCGACGGCGAGGGCGATTGTCCGGGCGACCCGGCGTGCCTCGTTCAGGGGCGGGAGCAGGGCGCCGGCCGGGCTGTGGAGTGCGGGTGCGGCGCCGGCCAGGGCGCGGGCCGCGGCCATGAACATCGCGTCGCTAACCCGGCGTGCCCGGGCCGCCCGGACGCCCAGGCCGATTCCCGGAAAGACGTAGCTATTATTGCACTGAGCGATCCGATATCGACGTCCGTCGTGGACCACATCATCGAACGGGCTTCCGGTGGCGATCAGGGCCCGGCCCTCGGTCCATTCGAGGAGATCGGCGGGAGTGGCCTCCGCCCGCGAGGTCGGGTTGGAGAGCGGGAAGAGAATGGGACGATCGACGTGCCGTGCCATCGCCCGGATCGCCGGCTCGGGAAACGCCCCCGGTTGGCCCGAGGTCCCGATCAGGATGGTCGGCCGGGCCTGCTCGACAACCTCTCTGAGGCCGAGCGGCCCGCCGTCGGATGGCCGCCAGCCGGCCACCT
>DAIDJI010000051.1 GCA_027451455.1 Planctomycetales bacterium
ACCTCTACAGCGTGGAGGGCAAGGCCGAATTGATCAACGGAAGGATCGTCTACCTTATGCCCACGGGCTTCCGTCCCGGAAGAGTCGGTGCCCGGATCTTCCGAAGCCTCGACGATCACGCCGAGGCGAACGGGCAAGGAGTCGCTCTACCGGACAATGTCGGGTTTGCCGTCCCGATGTTATCGTCCGGTCGCGAGTCGTTCTCTCCGGATGCCGCGTATTATCTCGGGCCACTCCCGTCGAATCCGATGCGATTCCTTCCCGGGCCACCGACCTTCGCCGCGGAGGTACGGAGCGAAAACGACTTTGGCGACGCTGCCGAAGCGGAGATGGAAGCCAAGCGGGCCGACTACTTCGAGGCAGGGACGTCGGTCGTCTGGGACGTCGACCCGGTCAATGAAGTGATTCGGAAGTATCGGAGGAATTCTCCCCATCGAGCGGAGATCTTCATCCGCGGCCAGCAGGCCGATGCTGAACCCGCCGTCCCCGGCTGGAGAGTGGCCGTGGACCAAGTCTTCGCCTAACGATCATGGACCGGAGTCGGCGCAGCCCGACCTCCAATCCCCTGTTCAAGAAGCCCGGCCGACTCGCCGTGGGCCTCATCTTTAGGGGAACGCTTCGCGGTGATCACCCGCGATCACCGCCGACGGCGACCGTCAGCCGGCGCCGGCGCGACCGGCGCCGGGTCGCGACCCGCTCGCAATCGGAGCCCGCGGCCTTCGCCGGGCCCACCGATCGGCCCGCGGGGCCACGCCGACCGGTCGTTCGCCGGGCTCGGCACGCACTCTCATAGGCCCATCGCCTCGCCGAACAAGAACAACGGGACAGCGAATCTCGACAGTCGTACCAGCCAAACGAGACCATATCGCGGATCCGCGGTGCGGGCCGCGGAATTCGGTCGTTTGCCGGCGTCATCGGTCGCAGAGGGGGGCAGAGTTGGCGACCTTCACCGCGCACGAAAAGGACCGAATCGTCTTCGAGACAACCGCCGATGAGCGGGTACCTGGCTTGCTGCTCCTGATTCACGGGGCTGTCTTCGCGGGAGCACCGCTTTACGCCGTGGCACAGTACGGGCTGAAGGGAGCCTCGGCCTGCCTGCTCGTTGGCGCGGTCGTCCTGCTCGGCCTGGGCGAGATCGCTTTCAGCTTGATCCTGCTGCTCAGGTCCGAGTCGCTCGTCATCGACCTGCTTCGGCGGTGTTATAGCGGACGTCGCGGGGTCTGGCTCTGGGGTGAGAAGTGGGCCGGGCCAATCGACGATTTCGATCATATCCGGCTGATCGAGGTCCCTTGCGGGCGACATGGACGCCATCGCCGCCTGGTCGTCGAATGGGTCTGGGCCGATGAGCAACGCCCGCCGTTCCGCGTCTCCAGTTGGGGCGGGTACCATTCCTTCCGCCTCGCCCGAGGTTCGCAGGGGAGCGACGGGCGGGAATTCCTGCGGGATCTACGGACCATTGCCGAGGATGTCGGGATTCCGATGCTCCTTCCGGAACCTTACCTCGGTGGCCTCGGCATCAGCGACCAGCAACTTCGATGGTTCGGGTACCGCGGCGGGGACGAGCCAGATGAATGACCTGGGCTTCCTGTTCTGGCTGGCATCGATCGCAGCGGTCTTCTCTGTGCCGCTGGTCCTCTTCGCCGGTCTCCTGCATCTCGTCGGTCGGATCGGCTCACGGGTCCTGGCCGGCATCCTCGCGATCGATGCGGTACTCTGGGCGATGGCAACCGTCTTCTGGTGGGGACGTCCCGGAGGCTAACCCGGCCGACCTGAGCGAGCAGCCCCGCACCACTTCCATAGCGCGACGTTCTCTTATCAGGACGACGAATTCACCTGCGTCGATCCTTATGAACAGGCCGATGGACGGTGGAACGCAGCGGCGGTACGATGCGGTGATGGAGGTCCCTGATGATCGAACTGAACGAGCAGCAATGGCAGGTGCTCGAGGATTCCGAACCGGCCCCGCTTCGTCTGGTGAGTCCCTGAACGGGGAAAACTTTCGTGTTGCTCCGCCTCGACGAATACGAACGGCTCAAGCACGACGAGTACGACAACAGCCCCTGGACAAGTGAGGAACTACAGGCACTCGCGTGGGAAGCGGGCAAGCGGGCGCGCTGGGAGGACATGGACGAATACGACAATCTCCCGGATGAGCCATGAACCGGGGTGATGTCGTCCTCGTTCGCTTCCCCCATCCGTCCGGCGTCCGAGGAAAGAAGCGCCCTGCGGTGATCGTGCCGTCCGATTCTTATGCGGGCGTGGTCAGCACGGTCGTTGTCGCGGAGGTCACGAAGAACGCGACGATGCAGAGCGACCCGGCCTGCTTATTCATCGACGTGAACACGCCCGATGGGATGGCCACGGGCCTGGTCCGGGATTCGGTCGTCTCGTGCCTGGTTCTCGTGACTGTTTACACAGATACCATCGCTCAGGTGTTAGGGACGCTATCGCCGGTCATGAGACAGAAGCTCGACGACTGTCTGAAGGCGGCGTTGGGACTATCCTGAGCGCCGGCTAACGAGGCGATCCGGCGGCCCCTCAGAGAGCCATCAAATGATCGAGCGACTCCTCCGACCGCGTTTCCGCGTCCGGGGCCTGATGATCCTGGTCGCGGCGGCGGCGATCGTCTCGGCGACGGGGGTTTGGGTCTGGCGGGCGTACTTCAGCCCGGCGGATCGCTGGCTCCGGACGATCCGCGACCCGGACGCCATGGGTCGGCGATGGGAGTTCGCCGGGCGTGCGCTCCGGGGCCAGGACCCGGCGGTCCGTCCGGAGATGGCGGTCGAGGCGCTCGTCGGAGCCTTGACGTCCCCCCACTGGAATGTCCGGGCCGACGCCGCCGCCGCGCTCGGCCAGGGCGGCAAGCGGGCTCAGGCGGCGATCCCCGCCCTGATCGCGGCGCTTCGCGATCGCCAGTCCATCGTCCGGGCCGGTGCGGCGCGATCGATGGGGGCCATCCTCGTCGACGGCGGGCAGGGGCGCGAGGCGGTTATCCCGGCTCTGATCGCCGCGCTGAACGATCGGGACGACTGGGTCCGCTGGACCACGGCGACCGAGTTGGGGGTGGCCGTCAAGCCGGGCGATCCGGAGGCAAGCGACGTCGTCGCCGCGCTTCGGTCCCGGTTGGCAGACACACACCCCAAAGTCCGGGTCTCGGCCTGCTGGTCGCTGACCCGGCTCGGCCGCGGTCGGGAATGCCTTGCCGTCTTGATTGCGTCGCTGAGGGAGTCTGAGAAGGAAGCCCGGATCCTGGCCGTCCAGACGCTCGCCGACGCCGGGACGGAAGCAGCCGAGGCCATCCCGGCCCTGGAGGCTCAACTCCGCAAGGAAGACAACCCGATCATTGTCAAGGAGGCCGAAAGTGCCCTGGATTCCCTCCGAGGCGAGGCCGAATCCCAGAGCCTTTGATTGGGCACCGGCCTGGACGTTCGCCGGCGGTACGGGAGACCACCTGGAATGCCCCTGAGCACGGACATCCGGCTCCCAAAGGACCGGAAACCGATCTTTCCGGATCGTTGCGTCGCCTGCGGAATGCCCGGACCCGACGACCGATTTCGGGTCGGTACCCACGCGATCGGCTGGTGGACCCTCGCGTTCTGGACGTTCGGTCGACGATTCTCGGTCGACGTGCCGGCCTGCGAGGCTTGCCGTCGGCAGATGGTCCGGCAACGACGGATTCGAAGGCTCGTCAGCGGACTTTTCCTCGTCGCCGGGGTCGGCGTGGCGATCTACGTGGTTGGAAATCCTCACGGAGTTAAGCGATGGCTGGCGATGGGGATCGCCCTGGCGTGCCTCTTGCCCTCTCTCGCCTGGGAGATGCTCTCGCCGCGTCCGATCGACCTGACGGCCTACTCCGACTCCGTCGATTACGAGTTCCGCGACGAGGACTACGCCGACGAGTTCCTGGCACTCAACCAGGGGGCCGATGACAGTGACGGACAAAGCCCTCCGATCGGCCCGTCTTGACGATCCCTCGGCCGGGCCCGCAGAATGAACGTCTGTCGCCCCATGCCTCCCCATCGCGGGCCCGGAGCTTTCGCGCACTGATGCCCCATCCGATCAAGAACCTCCCCGTGGCGCAGAACTGGGACTGTCACAGCTGCGGCGACTGCTGCCGGCGGATGGAGGCCGTCATCACCGATGAGGAAAAGCGCCGGATCGAGGCACTCGACCTGGCCGATGATCCCGAGGTCGCTCCGAAGCCCTGGTTCCGGCCAGCGAGCGGCGACAAATGGAGCCTCGCCCATCGGCCCGACGGTGGCTGCGTCTTCCTCACCGGCAAAAATTACTGCCGGATTCAGGAACGCTTCGGCGCCGAGGTCAAGCCGTTCGTCTGCCGACTCTTTCCGTTCCTTCTCATCCCGGCGGGCAACCAGTGGCGGGTCGGGATGCGGTTCTCCTGCCCGTCGGCGGCGGCCAATCGCGGTCGGCCCGTCGCCCAGTCCGAGAAGGACCTCGTCCAGCTCTCCCGCCTGCTCGAAAAACACGTCGGCCGGTCGGCGGATAGCGCTCCGGCTCCCCCGCTCCGGCCCGGTCAGCAGGTCGCCTGGCCCGAACTGCTCCGGGCCGTCCAGGTCTTGACCGAGATCGTCAAGGACCGCGGCGACCGCGTGGAGCGCCGACTCCGTCGGTGCCTCGCGGTGGCGAGGATCGGCGCCCAGGCAAAGCTCGAAAACCTGAGCGGGAACAAGCTCTCCGAATTTCTGAAGGTCGTCAGCGCCGGTCTTGAGCCGGAAATCCCGGGCACGGCCGCGGACGTCGCGCCGCCCGACCGCATACTCGGCCGGTTGTTGTTCCGCGTCCTGCTGGCGATCTACGCCCGGAAAGATCGCGGCGTCTCGGGCAAACCGGGCGTCGGCGGCCGGATCGCCCGTGTCCGCGACGGATGGCGGTTCGCCCGCGGACGTGGGCACGTCCCACGGATCAACGAGTCGATGCCCGAAATCTCCTTCGAAGAGGTGGAATTACGCCCCGGAATCCCGCCCGAGCTGGACGAGACCCTCGAACGCTATTACACCGTCAAGCTGAGCTCGATGCAGTTCTGCGGGCCGTCCAATTTCGACCTCCCGTTCTGGGCCGGGGTGGAATCGCTCATTCTGACGTTCCCCATGATCCTCTGGCTGTACCGGGCGTTCGGCGACCGGCCCCCGGCCGAGGCGCTACAGTGCGCGATCCAGCTCGTGGACGACCATTTCGGCGGCGACCGGATGCTCGGTCTGCCCCACATCCGGCACCTTCAGCGCACCATTGCCGAGCGCGGCGAGCTGGAAAAGCTGGTGGCCTGGTACGGTCGGTAAGGCGGTCCGCCTCACCACGGGCGACAGAGAACGAATCGCTCCCGCGATGAGACCGCGGCCGTCGTCCGGCCAGCGAACTCCTCGCGTGTTGATTTTGGTAACGATGAGTGGAAATTGAGCGATGGATCCATTAGCTTCTCGATCGAACCATCGAGGCACGCGACCCTGACGTCGCGCCTCACGAGATCCGATCCGCCATAGAGGTCCCTTGCGATGATCACATCCCTCCGTCGATCGGTGGCCGTCGCGCTGAGTGCGACGGCCCTGACGATCCTCTCCGGTAGTTTGCCCCTCGGGGCCCAGGAGCCCGGCCAGGGGAAGGCCGATGCGAAGGCAAAGGCCAACACCAAGCGAGCCAACGATCCGTCTCGCCGGGTTCCGAGTTATTTTGGACAGGTCGGCCTGACCGAGGCCCAGCGCGAGTCGATCTATCGCATCCAGGCGAAGCACCAGACAAAAATCGACGAGCTGGAGAAGCAACTCGACGAGCTACGGGCCGAGTCGCTTCGCGAGTGCGAGGCGGTGCTGACTCCCGCTCAGAAGAAGGCACTGGCCGAGCGCCGGGCGCGCGCTTCGGACGCCCGCGCCAAGCGGGCCGCCGCCAAAACGGCGAAATAACGGGTTCCGGCCTGGCGCCGGCGTCTTCACGCCGGCGGCCCGGTTCGGCCATGGGAGGGGAGAGACCGCCGAGGTTACTGCGGATCACTCGATCCGGGGCAACCTCGAAGCTCTCGAATCCGTCGGGTTCCTGTCGAAGATCAGGCGTGGGAGAATCCGGACGATCCCGGCGAGACCCGAATCATTGGGGAGATCGTCCCGGTCGGATTTCCGCGAGGAAATGCCCGGTCACCCGGCCGATCACTTCGCCAGCGATTTCAGCAGGCCCCTGGCGTCGTCGCGGTGGGCAAACGCGCCCGGGAGGTCGACCGCGGTCTGCAAGAGCTTCTTTGCGTCGTCGGAGCGTCCCTGGGCGGCCATGACACTCGCCAGGTAGAAGGCGATATCGGGCGTGACCCGCGCTCCCTGAACCGCCGCCCTCAGCGACTTTTCGGCCGGCTCGGCCTTACCCGACCGGAACTGCGCCCAACCGAGCGTCGCCATCAGTTCGGGTGACCTTGGGGCCTGTTGCGCGTCGACCTCGGCGAGTTGAAGCCCGCGCGACTTCTTGGCCGGGTCGTCCTGCTCGACCAGGCAGAGCGCCAGCAGGTTCGCGGCGACGAGGTCGGCCGGCGCCTCGCGGTGCAGGGGCTCCAGGATCGTCTCGGCGCCGGTGAGATCGCGGAGGTGCCAGGCGATCAGACCCCGAAGGCGCTGGACATCGTTGGATTTCGGGTCGAGCCGCAGCGCCTCGTCGGCCTCGGCGCGGGCGTCGGAGGGACGACCCTGGTCGAGGAGCCACCCAGCGCGGGCCAGCCGGACCCGTGCATTATTCGGTTCGGCCTTGGTGGCGTAGTCGAACCACTCGTCGGCCTTCTTCGGGTCGCCTTTCTGGGCGGCCAGCCGGGCCATCGAGACGGCCGCCGGCTCCAGTTGCGGCGCGTCGGCCACGGCCTGCTTCAGGGCCTCGAAGGCCTCGTCGGTACGGCCAAGACGAAAGAGCATCGCCCCGAACCGCTGCCGGGCCGCGCCATTCTTCGGCTCGATCTCGAGGAGAGCGGCCAGGTCGTTGCGAGCGGAGGCCCAATCCTCGCGGCGCTCGTCGGCGGAGGCCAGGCCAGCGAGGGCCTCGATCCGGAAGGCTCGCGTTCGGTCGGCGCCCCATCGGGCCTTCTCATCCGACGCCAGGGCCAGTGCGTGATCGAAGTTCAGCCGGGCGTCGCTGAACCGGCCGTCGGCCATCCCGAGATTCCCCAGCGAGAGGTAGACGGCGGGGTGTCCAGGCGCCTCGGCCGAGGCCCGCTCGAGCGCCCGGCGGGCGGGCACGCCCTGGTCGGCGGCCAGCAGAATCCGGGCCAGGATCAGAGGTGCGGGCGGCCATTCCGGATGCCGCGCCGAGAGTTCTCGGATGGCCGCCAGGGCCTCGTCGTTGCGCCCCTCGCGGACCTTCCGAACGGCCGGCTCCAGGTCCCTGGCGGTCGGCTCCGCCGAAGCACTCGGGGTCAGACCCGCGCTGGGCGCCTCCTGACCCCGCGCCGATCCCATCGCAGCGATCCACAGACACGCCGAGGTCCACGCCACCAACCGCCCCGTCCGCCAACGCCCCGACCCCATCTGCATCGGATAACTCCCCCTCGATCCGGCCGCCGCCAATGGGGACGTGCCCCATCCCACCCTTTTTACTTTCTCACGGCGGACGGCGATCGTCCACCGGGGACCGGTCGACCCGGTCTCGCGTTGATGGTTCTTCAGAGGGATCCCGGGCCGCGCCCTCGCGACCCGAGACCGCGCCCCGCCGCCGACCGAGGCGGTTCCAACCCCGGCCGGCGACGCCTCTCGGGCGCCTCGTCATTGACTCTGACGCCGACGACGCCAGGCAGCGCCAGCGGCCATGCCCGCACCGGCCAGGCACATCAGCACGATCGACGACGGCTCGGGCACCGACTGCGTCGTGTAACCCTCGATGTAGGTGTATCCATTCTGATCGACCACCGAGTAAGTCGTCGCCCCCGAAAGCACAATCTGGCCGTCCTTGATCATCGTATCCAGCGTGCTAATCCAGTTCGTGCTCGACGGGTCCTTCCATCGGAAGTCCCAGCTCCCCGGCGTGGTGGACGTGAAGACCAGGTCCATCTGGCTCGGGTCGATCGTCAGGTTGCTCAACGAGGTGCCGTTCAGGGTCAGACCCGTTCCGCCCACCTGATCCACCGTCAGGATCGAGTTCCCGGAGAGCGTGAGCTGGTTGCCGATCACGTCGCCCCCGTGAAGAGTTAGGCTCGTACCATTGTTGACGAACAGGTCATTGAGCGTGACCTTACCGAGATCGGTCAGCGTCACTGCGCTGGAGTTGTAGTTGCCGGCGTAGAGCGTGTCGGCCGTGATCGCGTGGCCATTCGCATTGAGCGTCGTGCCCGTGTCGCGGAGGTCCAGGTTGCCTGTCAGGTTAAGGTCGGCACCCAGGTTCAGCGTGCTCCCGCCGAAAACGCCGACACCGCCCGTCACGTTGCCCGAGGCCGTGGTCGTCGCCGTCGACTTGCTATCGAGCTGGAGGTAGGCAACGTCGCTGTTCAGGGTCGTCTGGGCATTCGTCAGGTAGTAGTTGGTCACCTTGTCGGTCGCGAGGAGGTTGAAGCTGGTGTTTCCAACCTCGAGGTTGGTCGCCGTCAGCGTCCCACCCGCACCGCCGCGATTGAGCGTCACCGCCGAGCCGTTGTAGTAGCCCAGTAGTATCGTGTTCGCCGTCACAGCGTTACCATTCAGGTTGACCACCGTCCCCGTGTCGCGGACGTCCAGGTTGCCCGTCAGGTTGAGCGCGGCACCCAGGTTCAGCGTGCTCCCGCCGAAGACGCCGACACCACCCGTCACGTTGCCCAAGGCCGCGGTCGTCGCCGTCGTCTTGCTGTCGAGCTCGAGGTACCCGACGGCATCCTTGGCGCCGAAGGTCAAGGAATTGCCGTTCTCGACGTAGGCATTCGTCGCTGTGAACGAGCCGCCACCCTCGTTCAGAGTGCCGGTGCCGCTGTTCTGGCCGATCACCAGGCTATTCGTGATCTTGAGGGTATTGCCACCCAGATCGAGCGTCCCCGAAGTACTGCTGCCGTTGCCCAGGTAGACGTTCGAGGCCGACTCGTTCGCCGTCAGCGTCACCGTCGCCGTGCTCGCCGCGCCGGTCGGATAAGTGCTGCCAATGTAGACGTTGTTCGACGCTCCAGGGACGGTTCCCCCGGTCCAGTTCGACGCCGTCGCCCAGTTACCGGAGGGATTCACAGCCCCGGTGTCCTGGGCCAAGACAGGGCCTGCCGCCCACATGGCCGCCAGTAGGGTCAGAAACGATCCGATACTCTTTCTCATCCTTCGTGCTCCCGGTTGCATGAGTTCCGCCCTAAACCTCCAGATGCCGATCCGGAGGCGCACACAATGCGCCACGACCGAGATCCGATGGCTCGGCCCCAGACTCCCCGCAGGTATCCTCTCGATCGTTGTTCGCAACGGCCGAGACCGTCCCCGCTCCGCAGCCGGCCACGCTCGTCCCATCGCGGGGGCCTACTGCCCGAATCGATTGATTTCTAACATGCCGATTCGCAGTGATTCAAGATTGGTGATTTCGAAGAACCTATAACATAAGCCTGCGCTTCGCCCGCCGGGAATCCCGGGCGCGGACGACGAACGCCGGACGCCTCCGCCCGCAGGCCTCGCCATGAGCCTGATCGCACCCTTTGCGCAGAGAATCCCCTTACCCGAACTCTCCGGTCCCGGCCGGACCGCGAGAGCCCGGCCGGAGAGAATACCCCCGACGGCGCCAGGATCTCAGGCGCTCCTCCAGATTTTTCTGCTCACGCCGATGAACCGTTCGCAACAAGGACGATCGGCGACATCAACCGTCCGATCCGCGTCCTCAAAACGCAACGCGCGTCGATATTCGGCAACATCGCCGATCGATCCCGCGATCCTGCGGGGAGAGAAGAGAGATGGAGGTCGGGCCACCGGCTTCGGTGGCGGACGCTCCGTGCGCACAAGGACCGGGCCCTCGGCTCGTCGGTCCGACGAGCCGAGGGAGGGCCAATCTTGAGGAGGGTATCACCGCGTATCGAATGGCCTCATCGGGCCGAGAGACCAGGGCTGGACTTCGGAGGGAGGATCGGGCTGTCGGGGGAGCCCGGTGCACGGGGAGGGCCGGGCGCTGGCTCAGCGACGGCTGCGGGGCGCGGCCTTGGCCTTCTCGCGGGGTTTGGTCTTTCCGGGCGCACTCGCTCGTGGGATCGGCTCGCCGGATACCTCCTCGACCGGCCGGCCGAGCAGGTGTTTGTCGAGGAACTGGCGGATCCGACGGCCGGCCTCGGGCCTTCGGAATCGTCCGTGTCCCCCGCCGACGACCTTCACCAGCACGCAGGAGACGCCCGCCTTGCGGAGCGCCTCGGCCAGCAGTTCCGATTGCTGATAGGGGATCAGCGGGTCCTCATCGCCGTGGAGGATCAGGAACGGTGGGTCGTTGGGGCGGACGTATGTCACCGGAGAGGCCGCCCTCGCCTTCTCCTTGTTCTCGAGGAGCGGCCCGCCGATCAACAAAGATTCGGGCGAATGGGCTGCGTTGTGATCGATCCGGCCGGGAAAGTCGGAGAGGCTGAGGAAATCCGAGGGCCCGAACTGATCGACCACACACGACACCCGGCTGCTGACGCCCGTGTGCGTGCCGACGTCTCCCTCAAGGGCCGGGACGTCGCCCGTGACGCCGAGCATCGCCGCGAGGTGACCGCCGGACGAGGCACCCATCGCGGCGATCCGGTCGGGGTCGAGGCCGTACTTCGCGGCGTTGGCCCGAACCCATCGGACGGCCGCCTTGGCGTCGTGGATCTGCGCCGGCCAGGTCGCCTGGCTGCTGAATCGGTGGTTGATCGCCGCGACCGCATAATCGCCGGTCGCGACCAGTTCGGCGGCCTCTCGGTGGGACATCGACTTGTCTCCCGATCGGAAGGCGCCGGGGTGGATCAGAACCACGACCGGGGTTGGCTTGCCGTCGCGTGGCTTCTCGGGGCGGATCAGGTCGAGCGTCTGCCTGGGGTTTCCCTTGCCGCCGTAGTCCAGGTCGCGATCGATCCGGACCCCCTCGGGGAACTGAAACGGCAGCTCTTCCGGCTGCGCCTGGACCGCGGGCGCCCCGGCCAGAAGGATCGTCGGGATCAGCCAGCACGCGGGTCGGAACATGGCTTCCGTCCTTTCGTTACGGAGAGGGGAAAGGACCGCATGAATTCATTGGAGACCTGATTTTACGCGGCGGTGGTCCCGGAGGAAACACCGACTTTCCCAGCGATCCCTCTCCGATCGCCGCGCAGGGCCTCTTTCGACCCCCTTGAGGGCCGGTCGGCAATGGCTCGATTCTTCGGGAGGGCGATCCCTCGGATCGCGATCCGCAAGGACGACGGCGACGGAAATTCCGATTCGTCCCGGCGGCCGATCGTGCCGATAAAGAGGGCCGTGGGGTCAGACGCGGGTCCATCATCGCGTCGACGAGCGCCGTTGCCCTGCGCGGGACCCCACCGTCTCGAACCGCCCTCATCGTCCCGAGGGTTCCGTACTCAGGAGTCCGTCCGATGGCCGATCGTCCCGGCTCCGCCGTCTCGCCGCGAAGCGTGGCCGGCCTGATCCTCTCGGCGGTCGTCGGACTCGGTGCCGGGCCGTCGACGGCGGCGGCTCAGGGGACAGCGATCGGGGCCGACGGCGGACGACGGTCCCGGATCACCGCCGCCTCGCGGGTCCAGCCAACGGCCCTCGCCGCGCCTCTTCCCACGGCTCTCCCCAACGCTCCGACTACCACGAGTCCCGCCGCGGCGAACCCTGGCGGGCAGGCTCTCCGGCTGGAAGACTGCATTGCGATTGCTCTCCGCGAGCAGCCGGCCATCGCCGCGCAGCAGCAGGCCGTGGATGCCTCGGAGCACCTCGTCGGCGTTGCCCGGTCCGGGTTCCTGCCCCGCGCCAATGCCGGCGTCACCTACGCCGACCTTAGCGCCCCGATCTCGGTCAACATCCAGAACCCGCTCGGCAGCGGTCCCGCCCGGCAGATCCAGGCCTACTCCGACGCCTTCTTCGGGATTGCTGCGAAGCAGGGGGGGCCCGCCGCACTCGCCGCGCTGGGGAACCAGTCCACGAACCCCCTGTTCAATACCGCCGTCGCGTTCGCCAACCACGCCATTCCCAGCACCTACAACACCGAGATCCTCGGCCAGTCGGTCCTGCTGGCGCAGGTCTCGGTCGACCAGCCGCTCTACACCGGTGGCAAGATCAAATCGAAGTTCGAGCAGGCCCGGCTCGGCGTCGATGTGGCCCGGTGGGACGAGGCCAGGTCGCGGCAGGAGACGATTTACAACGTCACGGCCGCCTACCAGGGTATCCAGCTTGCCGAGGCCCTGATCCGCCTGACCGACGACACGGCCGGACGATTCGCCGCGATCGCCATCCTCGCCCGGACGGCGCGCGAAGAAGAGCAGGAGGGCGCCACGGTCGCCGACGAGCTTCGGGCCAGCAGCCTGAGGAACCTGACGGAGGCCGATGGGATCAAGGCCCGTCGGGGCCGGGAGATCGCCTACGCGGCGCTCCGGCAGGCGATGGGAACCAACGACCGCCTCGCGTTCGTCATTGCCGAGCCCGAGCTATCGCCGCTGGAGGCCCCGCCCGACCTCGATTCCGTGATGAGCCAGGCGATCGCCAGCCGTCCTGAGCTGGCGAAGGCCCGGATCGGCTTCCTTGTCGCCGACCTCGAGACGAAATCGGCGACGGCCGCCTTTCACCCCAATGTCGGCGTCTTCATGCGGGCGATCAGCCTCAACTCGAACTACAATTCCTTGACCCCCAGCAATTACGTTGCGGTCGGCGTCGGCGCCGATATCCCGCTCTTCGCCGGTGGATCGCGGATTGCCCAGGCCCGTCGGGCCCGATCCCAGCTCGGCCAGGCCGCGAAGACCCGCGAACTCGCCGAAAGCCTGATCGCGCTGGAGGTTCAGAAAACCTATCAGGAATACCTCGAACAGGCCGAGAAGCTCCCGCTCCTCCGCAGGGCCGTCGACGACGCTCGCAAGGCCGTCCATTCCTACGAGGTCCAGTACGACGCCGACGCGATCGAGGAATCCCAGTTGTCGCGCTATTTCGAGAACCTGATCACGTCGCGAATCTTGCTGGCCCAGGCCCTCGGGCAGTATTATCAAGCCGTGAACGGTTACAATAACGCGGTTGCCAGGCTTCGCCTGGTGGCAGGTGTGTTGTCAAGTACCGCCCCCTGAAGGGGGCGGCTTGTAAGCAGTCTCAGCCGCAATTCCGGAGACCGGCTTTGGCTTCAACGACCCCTACCATTGGCCGCTTGACAACGGCCTTGGCCCGGATATTCCGGACCGCGTTTCCGCCTGGAACCAAACAGACAGAAGGAAGGCCATCGCGAGTTTCGAACCGATTCCCGATCTCGCGATCGGTTGCCTTGATTTTCGCAATGGTCTATCTGTCGATCTCGTCACTATCGGCAGATTCGTGGCGGATGTCAACACCACCAACGGAGGAAGGCATTCCTCCCCCTCGTGAACGAGGGGGTATCCTGCCGCATTCTTTATGAATCCTATCGATAGACGAAGGTTCACTTCGAGCCTCGCCGGGCTGATCGCCGGCGGGATCACGTCACTCCCCCGAGCCAGGGCGATAGGTAACCGTACGCTCCTGAAAATCCGGGTCGGCTCCAGCATCTTTTCGGGGATCAAGCTCGGCCAGGCGCGGACGATCATCAAGCCCGTCGCCTCGCTGATTGCCGAGCGGGCCAACTGCGATCTCGATTTCGGAATCCCCACGGTGGCCCGCAAGGAAGACCTCTACGCCCTCGGTCAGGCCCTGCTCCGGGGCGAAATCCACATCGCAGGAATCTGGGGGCTGGAGGCCGGTTGGCTTAAAAAGGAATACCCCGGGCTTCAGATCCTTGTCTCGGCTCAGTATCCGAAGGAGTCGAACCGGTCGGTCATCTACGCCCGGAAGGGAGCCTTTGCGAACCTGGGGGCGCTTCAGGGGAAGATCATCGCCCAGTACGCCAAGCTTTCGCTGATGGAGGAGCTGTACACCGGCGAGCTCCTCCGCTCGCAATCGTTCCTCCCGTCCCGATTCTTCCGTTTGAGTCCCCAGATTTACGTCAACGCCAAGTCCGCCATCAAGGCGATTGAGGCCGGCAAGGCCGACTGCGGGATTGTGGACGCCGTCACCTACCAGAACCTTCAGGAGGACGCGCCCAGTCTGCTGGGGCACCTCCAGATCGTAGCGCAGACCGCGGATTATCCCCCTCCGGCGGTCGTCGCCAATCGGGAGAGGATCGAGGAACTACGCCCGGGGCTCTGGCAGGTCCTCCGCGACGTGATGATTGGCCTCGGCTCTGACGCCCAGGGCCAGGAGTTGATTCGAAAGTGGCGGGTGCGGGCCTTCGAGGAGCCGAACGAACGAAACCAGGAAAAGATCCGGGACGCCGTCAACCGGTTCACCCAGGCGGTTTACGATCACCAGATCCTTCCGGCGCGCCCGCTCACGGCCTGACTGGCGCCGCCTCCCAGAGGACAGCGGCGCCGTCGTCACCGGCGGCGAGGATTCGGTCGCCGTCCGGGGCGAAGGCCACGGCGTGGATCGGCCGGTCGCCAGACCGGAGCGCCAGGACCAGGGCGCCCCATCGGGCATCCCAGAGTCGAAGTGTCGCGTCGTCGCCGACCGTGACGAGCCGGTCTCCGTTCGGGCTGAACGCGAGATCGCGGACCACATCGAGAATTCCCTTGAGCCGGAATTGTTCGACGCTCTGGGCGGCGTCCCAGATCCGAACGGTCCTGTTTTCCCCAGCCGTGACGACGTGGTCGCCACTGGAGTCGAAGGCTGCGGCGTACAATTTCCCCGAGTGACCCTCCAGCACGGCCAGGCATCGGCTCTCGCGTGGGTCCCAGATCCGGGCGGTACCGTCGTCGCTCGCCGTGACGACCCTGCGCCCCTCGCGGTCGAACGTCGCCGCGTTCACGGTTTGCCGATGTCCGTTGAGAACGGCCAGGCATCGGCCGCTGCCGGCGTCCCAGATCCTCGCCGTCGCATCAAAACTCGCGGTGACAATCCGCTGGCCGTCCGGGCTGAAATTCGCCGCGTGAACCGTGCCCGTATGGCCGTGGAGTTCCCGTTCCACGGCG
>DAIDJI010000052.1 GCA_027451455.1 Planctomycetales bacterium
GCGGAGCCGGGGGCTCGAGGTGCCTCGGTTGGTCCTCGGTGGAACGCCGACGTTCCCGATCCACGCTGCCCTCGATCTGCCGGGCGTCGAGTGTTCGCCGGGAACGGTTGTACTGCACGACGACGGTTATGCGACGAAGTTTCCCGATCTCCCGTTCACGCCGGCCGCCCTCCTGTTGACCCGAGTCGTCAGCAAGCCGAGGCCAGGAAGACTCTGCCTCGACCTGGGCCACAAGGCGGTTGCCGCCGATCCGGCCGGTCCACGTGCCCGGATCCTCGGACTGGACGATGCGAAGCCGGTCATCCACAGCGAGGAGCATCTTGTCGTGGAGACCGCGCATGCCGACGAGTTCCCGATCGGCACGCCTCTGCTCGCGATCCCGACCCACGTCTGCCCGACGATCGCCCTGCACCGCTTCGCCGTGGTCGTCGAGAAGGGTGCGATCGTCGGGCGATGGGAAGTGACCGCGCGGGATCGAGTGGTCGGGCTCTGATTCGCGAGCCCGGGATCCTCCCCGGATTCCGCTGGCCATCGCCATGAACGGGTGCTTTTGTAGCGATACGTCTCACCTCCTGCGGTGCCAGGGAAGAAGTCGAAGGGATCGGAAAAGCAGTCCGCTCCTCGCCATCCATCCGGTCGACAATGTGAGAGAGATTCTCCAAACCTCCTTGCATGCCGGAAGTCCCACGAGTATATTCGTACTTAAGTAGTCGTCCAGGGCTCGCCACCTCTCTTCTACTGAGGATGAGGTCTGCAATGGCCCCGGGGCCACGCGAGGATGCTTCGCGCCCCGCTCAATCGCTGACCTGATGCGCCGGTGTCTCTGGTCTGTGGCGAAAGGGTCGGCCTCCAGAATCGGATTGTCGGCGGTCCAGAGTGCCCCGAGATCGCAAGAAGCGTTCGTGCCTTCTTGCCACGGATTGTGGGCCCGCATGCCATTCCGCAATCCCATTCCCGCGACGCCAACGTCGCGCCTCCGTGTGGAGACGAACCGACCATGAGGCGGAAGCACGTACTCATCCCGTCCGCGATGGACCTGCTCGAGATCCGGCTTGTTCCGAGCCACGCGACGGCGGCTGTCGTCTCGTCGGCCGCCTCGATCCAGGACCAGGTCAACCGAGAATTCGACGCATTCCAGGTGGATTACGAGCAGGCGAGGTCGACCTATTACAGCTCGATCCTGAACCTGCCGAACCCTGGCCCGGCGACGATTTACGCGTTCACATCGTACACGACACAGCGGGTCTCACTTCTGGCGCAGGAGGTTCTGGGAACCATCGGTCAGGCCCGGCTCGGGGCCGCCCGAACGAGGTCGCTGGAGCATCTCGTTCGGGTGAAGATCATCGGGTCCAGGGATCAGATGCCCTACGGTTCACTCGCCCAGGCGCTGCTGTCGTCGCCGCCGCAACCGGGCACGACGGCTCCGACTTCCTCGCTCTACTCGCTGAGTGAGGACGCCGCCATCGAGTCCGCGCGGGTTGCGATTCTCAATGGGGTTGAGCGGCGCTGACCTTTGCCCGTCGCGATTCTCATCGAACACATTGCTTCCCGTGGAAAGGAACGACCACCATGAGTAGCCTCGGAGAGACCTTCATCCGGGTCAGTGGATCGCGGCGGGGGCGACCGGTCGCGGCCTGGGTCGAGACGCTTGAGCGGCGGGAACTGATGACCCTTCAGGTCAGCGCGATCACGGCCGTCGCTGGCCGGTATTTCAACGGGGCGATCGCCTCGTTCTCCTCGACCGATCTCCAGGGAACCCTGGCGGATTACCAGGCGACCATCTACTGGACTGGAGCCTCCAATCTCATCACCGGTGGATCGATCGCCCCGAATGGGACTGGCAACTATATCGTCTACGCCTCGAATATTTATCCAAAACCGGGAACGTACCCGGTCAACGTGCTGGTGACAGGGGCCAACAATACCTCAGTGCAGGCGACAGGGACGGCGAGCGTCCTGGATGCCCCGCTGAGCACGTCGCCGACGACCTTCTCCGCGCAGATTCAGGTCCCGGACTCCGGCACGGTCGCCACGTTTCAGACGTCCAATTCCTACGCCACGACGGCCGATTTCACCGCCACGATCAACTGGGGTGACGGCACGGCGCCGACGCAGGGCAGCATCTCCAGCATCGGTTACGTCGTGTTTGGAGTCGTCGGCCAGCACACTTATGCGAGCGTCGGGACGTACCCGATCACCGTCACGATCGTCTCGCCGGGGGGCCAGTCGGTTGTCGTGAATTCGGAGGCGATTGCCACGGCACTACCCGTCACGGTGCTTCCGACGAATGTTACGGGGAATGCGGGGCAGGCGCTGGGATCGCCCACGGTCGCCACCTTCCTCGACCCGTACTTCACCGATACCGCGAGCGACTTTCTGGCGGTCATCAACTGGGGAGATGCGACGGCCTCGGTGGGCTCGGTGGTGGCCCAGGGCAACGGGGTCTTCAGCGTGGTCGGCGATCATACGTATCAGGCGCCTGGGACCTATTCACTGGGTGTTCAGGTGATTCGCAAATTGAATGCCCAGCAAGCAAGCGGCGTGAGCCAGGCGCAGATCGGTAGCCCAAGCCCTAACTTCGCCTTCAGCGGGGGACTGGCCCCAGTGCCCGGCAACGGAGGACTGATCGCCGGCGCGCGGGCGATCACTCGATTCCCAACCTTCGACGGCCAGTCGGCGGCCTTCGCGGTCGTACAGCTCTTTGCGAGGCCCCTGCGCAAGGACCGGTCGCGCGCGCTGGGGACAACCGTGGCCGACCCAAATGGTCGATGGAGTCTGATCACGGGCCCGCTCGCCCCGGGAAATTACCTGGTCACCGCGGTGGTCACGCCGCCGGCCGGCTATTCCGGTGAGACGATCCCTCTGACCCAGAACGGCGGGGTCTTCTACATTGGCGCACCGAAGTCGAGCCACGCGAAGGCACGGACTGCGATGGCAAAAGCGAGCGAGGCGGTCCGGATGGTCCGCCATCGCCCAGGAGATTTCTGAACCTCCCATCCGTCCGCGCCGGCAAGTTGGGCCTGGTCTCCCAACCCTCGTGCGGAAGCCATCACACAACGACATCCGTCGACCCGGTCTGCTCGGATATACGGGCCTCGTGTCGCTTGACGGCCATCAAACCGGCCATCGATGCGACGGCAAGATTGATGGGGACGGCACCAGGGCCGTCGTAGTAGAGGAATTCGATCAGTCCCAGGCAGAGGGAGACGGGCCAGAAGGCGAGGATGAAGACCCCGATCGATTCCCAGGGGTCGTCCTCGATCTCACGCGAAGAGTCGGTCCTCATGCGTCTGACCTCCCAATAAAAACAGGAAGAGAGGAAGCACGCCTACCGGTACGGACCCGTCCTCTTGCTGTTACGCCCCAGGGGTTCAGAAACGAAAGATTTTCGTGCTATGTATGTATGTATCTAACCAGGAATGAAGGCTCGCTTTCGTTCGGCCGACGGGTGGACGTCCGGGCGCAAACCCCTATCTGGTCGGCAGCTCCTTCGCCGAAGGAAATAAGGACATCGGCCGGAACAGGGATCGAGAGTATGCGGGCCCGTCGCCACGTCAGCTTCGATGACGACGCGCCTGCCTGAAGCGACCTCTCCGTGGATGGGAGAGGACTTCCGAGACGGGCGTGAAGGGTAAACCTCACCGATTGTTGAAGGAGGGAGCGAGGGCTTGCGGGCCGGATCTGGCCCTCGACTTCGTCGCGAAGACGGACGTCGGGAGAAGCGGTTCGTCGTCGCGTCTTAGCCCGAGGCGGGGACCATCTCGTCGGCGTGGTAACTGGAACGGACGAACGGGCCGCTGGCGACCTCGACGAAGCCCAGGCCGCGGGCGATCCGGGCCAGCTCGTCGAACTCGGCGGGCGGGACGTACCGGATCACCGGCAGGTGGTCGGGTGAGGGCTGCAAGTACTGGCCGATCGTGAGGAAGTCGCAGCCGATCGCGCGGAGGTCCGACATCGTCTCGATCACCTCCTCGGTCGTCTCGCCAAGGCCGAGCATGAGTCCGCTCTTCGTGGCCGTGGCAGGGCGTCGGCGCTTCGCATGGGCGAGGACCGCCAGGCTGACCTCGTACCGGCTCTTTCGGCGGACCGCTCGCTGGAGCCGCGCCACCGTCTCAACGTTGTGGTTGAAGACCTCGGGCGCGGATTCGAGGACGCGGTCGATCAGGTCTTCCCGACCGTCGAAGTCGGGGGTGAGAACTTCAATTGTGGCGCCGGTCCGGGCGCGGACGGCCTCGACGCAGCGCGCGAAGTGATCGGCGCCGCCGTCGGGGAGATCGTCGCGCGTCACGGAAGTGATCACGACGTGCCGGAGGCCCAGCTTCTGGCAGGCCTCGGCCAGGCGGTCGGGCTCGTCGAGCGCGACGGCGCCGGGGTGGCCGCGCTTCACGGCGCAGAAGCCACACGGACGGGTGCAGACGTCGCCCAGGATCATGAATGTGGCCGTCCGTCGGGTCCAGCATTCCGATCGATTCGGGCACTTCGCGCTTTCGCAGACGGTTTGAAGGCCCAGTTCCTCGACCAGGCTCCGGGTGAAGCCGATCCCGCCGACAGCCGGGATCGGGCGGCGGAGCCAATCGGGGAGGCGTCGCGAACGCGAGGCCGGTTCCGGCGTGGCCGGCCGATCCGACTCATCCAGGACTGGGAGCGTATGCATGCGAGAACACCTTCCGGCGGATCTGGGCGTGCTGGGTATAAATGTGGTGCCGGGCCAGACCGAAGGATTCCTCGATCTTCCGGATCATCGCCTCGCGCACCTTCGGCATCGGGGTAGCCCGCTGCCTTCGCGATTCCATTGAGGTTTGCCGGATCGGCGTACCGCTCGGCCCGGGTTCCTCGATCAGGTCGAAAAGCTCCAGGTACGGGCCGACGTTCAGCGTGAGCCCGTGGTAGGCGATCCAGCGATTGACCGCGATGCCGACCGAGGCGATCCGGGCCGGGCCGGAGAAGACGCCTGGCTGGTCGGGCCGCGTGGTTCCCGACAGCTCGAATTCGCCGAGGAGGTCGACGATCGTGGACTGTAGCCTGTCGATGTAGCCCTGCACGGTCAGCCCGATGGGCTCCAGTGGCATCAAAACGTAAGCGGCGAGCTGGCCGGGAAGATGCAGGATGCAACCACCGCCCCGGTTCACGTAATGCGTGCGGATGGCCATCCCGCGAAGGGTCTCTTCATCGGCCGAGATGTGGCCCCGGCTGCCGGTCCGGCCGATGCTGATCGTCGGCGGGTGCTCGCAGAGGATCAGCGCAGCGCCCCCCTGTTCGCCAAGGTCGTAAACGATCCGGCGCTGGAGGTGCTGGAGCTCGGTGAAGTCGACCAGCCCCAGCATGTAGATTTCCAGGGCGGGCGGTTCGGAAGCTGGCCTCATCATTCGGTCGACTTCTGCACGATCGGGTTCCGGGAAGAGCATGGCGCCGCGTCGCGGCTGACGGTGAATGTCCTCATACTCTACAGGTCGGGAGCGAATTCGGGCAAGCCGAGCCGCGATCTGGTCTGGCCGATCAGGGGGCAGGGATCACCGGACAATCGCAGAGGAGGCGACGGCCGTGCTGCTCGTCGATCCCCAGCTTTTCGAGGAGCCGGTGGCGAATGATCCGGAGGGCTGGCCCGATGGAGGCATCCCGAGGGACAGGGAGCGGGACGGCACCGCCGGCGCGTTTGTCATGGCCGCCAGCGTTCCCCATGCCATTCACGACGGCCTGCAAGACGTCGCCGGCCTGACCGCCGAGCCGGCTGGCGCGAAGCGAGAGTTTCAACTGGCCATCGAAGACGCCGGCGGCGAGCGACCAGTCGACCTGATCGAACCGAATGAAGAAGTCGGCGATCTCGGCGATGATGTCGGGCTGAACGACCTCACCGCACCAGCCGAAGATGAGCTTGTCGTAGAGGAAGGCGTTCGCCAGGGCATTCTGGAAGGTGGCGAAGTGACTCTGTGGGAGCTTCGGATTGCGGATGCGGGCGAGCAGGTCCTTGTCGGCGCGGGGGAAGAGCCAGATCAGGGCACCGTCGTCGAGGCTGCTGGACTCGCGCGGGTATCCGGTCGTTTCCGACTCGATCCCGTAGAGCAGGGCGGTCGCGAGGGCCGGCGGGACCATCACCCGCTGTTCGAGCAGGTAGCCGGTGACCATCGTGCTGGTGGCGCCGAGGTGGGTTCGGATGTCGGTGAAGAGGGCCCCTTCGAGGACGCCGCCGGTCTCGTGATGGTCGATGACGACCTGTGGTTTCGCCGCCTCGCTATACCGCCGGCCGGTGTGAGGCTGGGTGTCAACCATCACGACGGCCGTCCCGGCGTCGATGTTCACGGATTCGACGGGCTGGAGCGGGATCGGGATCAGGTCGACCATCGCGCGGTTTTCGGACCGGGCGATCATGCCGTCCACGGTGAGAATGACGGGCTTGCCCGGTTGAGTGGATTCGATCAGGGCACGGATGCCGAGCATGCTGGCGAGCGAATCGGGGTCGGGATTGATGTGCGAAACGGCGACGACCCGCGGGAATGGGGCGAGGACGTCCAGAAGTCGGTCGGACCGATTTCGACGGACGAGGTCCGGCTCGGGATCAGGCTCGGGTCCGGAATCCGGTGGCTGCGGATCGGCCGTCATCTTCGGGAGGGTCCAGTGCGGAATGCGCGGCGGGTCCCACTCGGAATGGGTTCGGGCCTCCTCGACACGCCTGGATTGAGTCTAAGCGATGCGGATCGCCATCCGCCAGATTGATCCCCCGACCGGGCTGCCGGGATTGCCGATTCTACGGGGCAGACCAGGACCGTGACCGCCTGGAGGATGGAGGATGGAAGCGTCCGACCCTCTCGCCTCGGGCACCGAGCGTATGTTAAGATATGCAGAGTCCCGATTGAGCAGCCGATCATGGGGGGCATGCGACTGTTCCGGTAGGGCTCGTACGGTCTTGCTCATCGCTCCTCGGGCGCGATACCGTGCGGATAGGTGACGTGCGGCGAGGCAGTCGGGTCATGGCCGCGGGCACCTCGACGGGTGCGGCTCGAACAGGGCGGGGGAATGGCTTTGGAGCCTTTGGGGACGGTAGCGATCGTGGGCGTCGGCCTGATCGGCGGATCGATTGGGATGGAATTGCGCTCGAGGGGCATGGCCGAGGTCGTCGGGATTGGGCGGGACCGCAATTCGTTTGATCTGGCGGTCGGTCGTGGGGTGGTTGACTGGGCGACAACGGACCTTCGCGAGGGAGTGCGATCGGCGAAGGTCGTGGTGATCTGCACGCCGGTCAATCGAATCGTCGAGGATGTTCGCCGGGTTGCCGAGTTTGCTGGCCCGGATGTGCTGGTGACCGACGCGGGAAGTTCCAAGAAGCAGATTGTGGAGGGGGTCGAGAAGCACGGACGATCGGCCGAGATCTTTGTCGGGGCGCACCCGATCGCCGGTTCGGAGCGGACGGGCGTGGCGAACGCCCGAGTGGGTCTCTTCGAAGGCCGGCCCTGCGTGCTGACGCCGACGTCGAGGACGCCGTCTGACCGACTCGACCGCGCCGGCCGGTTCTGGTCGTCGATCGGGTGCCGGGTTGTTGAGATGGGCCCGACCGAGCACGACGAGGTTCTCGCGTTCACGAGCCACCTGCCGCACGCGGTCGCCGCGGCGGTCGCCTCGGCCGTTCCGGTCGAATGGCTGCCGCTCGCCGCCGGTGCTTATCGCGACGTTACCCGGGTCGCCGGCGCCGACACCTCGCTGTGGACGGCCATCTTCCGGGAGAACCGAGGGCCCATGCTCAAGGCCCTCGATTCGATCCGCGATCGGCTGGCCAGCTTCCAGTATGCCCTCATGACTGATGATGAGGAAGCGATCCGTCGATGGTGGGACGAAGGCCGCCGTCGCCGCGCTTCGTTTGAGATGCCCGACGGCGGGACGCATTCCCCCCACTGAACGACGGCCTCCCCTCTCCGACCCGACCCGACCCGACCGCACGAATCTTGACGGCTCCCCGACGGATATCAAGACATGGCGAACCTCTGGCGAATTGAGATCATGCCGGCCCCTGGCCAGGTCGACCACGACGGCGACCGGCTGGCCCGCGACGCCGAAGAAATGGGACTTGCTGGTCCCTGGTCGCTCCGCGCCCGTCGCGGGTTTCTGGTCGAGGGAAATCTCTCGGAGTCGGACGCGCGCCGGATTGCCGACGAAATTTTGAGAGATCCGGTGGTCGAGGTCGCGCGTCTTTGCCGGGTCGATGGCACCTCCGGACCCGACGAGCCCGGCGCGGTCGTTTACGTCTTCCCCAGGCCGGGCGTCACGGATCCCGAGGCCGAGAGCGCCTCGGTCCTTCTGCGTGAGGTCGGGTTCGATGTCGCCAACGTCCGGACGATTCGGACCTATCTGGTCGAGGGACCCGCGGACTCGCTGCCGAGCCTGGTGAATCGTCTGCTCGCCAACGACGCGGTTGAGCAGGCAGTTGTCGGGCCGTTGAAGCTCGACCATCTCGGCCAGGGCGACCGGTATCACTTTCGTCGAGTCGAGGTCCCAATTCGCGGGCTCGGCGACGACGCGTTGATGGCGATCAGCCGATCGGGCCAGCTCTCGCTCAGTCTCGCCGAGATGCGCACGATCCAGGCGCACTTTGAATCCATGGGCCGCGAGCCGACGGATTGCGAGCTGGAGACTCTTGCGCAGACCTGGAGCGAGCATTGCTCGCACAAGACGCTCAAGGGTCGGATTTCGTTCGAGGGCCGGACGATCGACAATCTCCTGAAGGAGACGATCTTCGGCGCCACGATGAAGCTCGGAAGCGACTGGCTGGTGAGTGTCTTCAGCGACAATGCCGGAGTGGTCCGGTTCGACGACGAGCACGACGTTTGCTTCAAGGTCGAAACCCACAACCATCCCTCGGCCATCGATCCCTACGGCGGGTCGAACACCGGGCTCGGCGGCGTGATCCGCGATGCGCTCGGGACCGGTCTGGGCGCGAAGCCGATCGCCAACACCGATGTCTTCTGCGTCGCCGCGCCTGACCTCGATCCGTCGAAGGTGCCGCCGGGCGTTTTGCATCCGCGTCGAATCCTGAAGGGTGTCGTCGCGGGCGTTCGCGATTACGGGAACCGGATGGGCATCCCCACCGTGAACGGGGCGCTCGCGGTCGATCCAGGTTATCTCTCGAATCCGCTGGTGTTCTGCGGGACCGTGGGAGTCCTCCCGCGCGGGATGGCGACGAAACGAGTGGAACCCGGCGACCGGATCGTCGCGATCGGCGGACGCACCGGCCGCGACGGCATCCACGGCGCGACGTTCAGCTCGGCCGAGCTGACGGCGCACAGCGAGACCGTCTCCGGCGGCGCAGTGCAGATCGGCAACGCGATCACCGAGAAGACGGTGCTCGACGTGATCGTCCAGGCGCGCGACCGCGGCCTGTTCCGCTCCATCACCGACTGCGGAGCCGGGGGGTTCAGTTCGGCCGTCGGCGAGATGGGCGCGGAACTCGGAGCCGAGGTCGAACTGAGCCGCGCTCCGCTCAAATATGCCGGATTATCGTACACCGAAATCTGGATTTCAGAGGCGCAGGAACGGATGGTCCTGGCGGTCCCTCCCGAAAAATGGCCCGAATTGCTGGAGCTTTGTCGTCGCGAGAATGTCGAGGCGACGGACCTTGGAGAGTTCGTCGCCACCGGCCGGCTGGTTCTTCGCTACGAGGGGGAACTGGTCGGTGATCTTTCGATGGAGTTTCTCCACGAGGGCCGTCCGACGGTCGTTCGCGAGGCGACCTGGAAGCGGCCGCCTTCCGAGCCGATCGTGGGCCCGCATCCGTCCGACTACACCGAGGATCTGGTCCGGATTCTCAGCCACTGGGATGTTTGCAGCAAGGAATGGATCGTCCGCCAGTACGATCACGAGGTCCAGGCGAGGACGGTGGTCAAGCCGCTGGTGGGTGTCCGCGACGAGGGGCCCGGCGACGCCTCGATCGTGCAGCCTGTCCGCGGCTCAACGCGCGGTCTGGCGATCGGCTGCGGGATCAATCCGCGATACGGCAAGATCGATCCCTACGCGATGGCCGCCTGCGTGATCGACGAGGCGATCCGAAATGTTGTCGCGGTCGGCGCTGATCCGGAGAAAATCGCCATCCTCGATAACTTCTGCTGGGGGAACACCGAGCGGCCCGAGACCCTGGGTTCGCTCGTGCTGGCCGCCGAGGCGTGCCGGGATGTTTCGCTCGCCTATCGAACGCCCTTCATCTCGGGCAAGGACAGTCTCAATAACGAGTACACCCACGAGGGTCGAAGCCTTTCGATTCCACCGACCCTGCTCATCAGCGCGATCGGGATCGTTCCGGACGTTCGGAAGGCCGTAACGATGGATCTGAAGGGTGAAGGGAATGCCCTCTACCTGCTCGGCAAGACCCAGCCTCAGCTCGGCGGGTCGCTCTGGGCGGAATCCAGGGGACAGTCGGGAGGCGCGGTTCCGGATGTGGACCTCGACCTGGCCCCCACAATCTTCCGATCGCTCCACCAGGCGATGCAGGCGGGGCTGGTGCGAAGCTGCCACGACCTGAGTGAAGGCGGCCTGGCCGTGGCCCTCGCCGAGATGGCGATTGCGGGCGGCCTCGGGGCCAGGGTGAATCTGGATCGAAGTCTGTTCGAGCCCGACTGGGATCTGCCGTTCTTGCTCCTGTTCTCCGAGTCGCCCACCCGATTCTTGCTCGAAGTCGCACCGGAACACGCCAGCCGGCTGGAAAAAACCCTGTCGGAATGCCCGCTCGCCTGGATCGGGGAGGTCGTTTCGGACCCGCGACTGGTGGTGAAGGGGTGGAAAGATTCGATGACGCTGATGGATGCTCCGCTGGAGGTTCTTCGAGAAGCCTGGCTGCGTCCGCTCCGGTGGTGATGCTCTGCCCGCTATGCTGGATTCCATGAATTGGTGGTTCGTGCGAGGTTTCGGCTGACTTATGAAGGATCTTGGTATGTTGCGTTTTGTGACATTTGTTGATGGGTCGAACCTGGATGGCGTGCTGAAGCACCTGAATCTTCGGGTCGACGACTACGGCGCCTTTTATCGTCATGTGTTCGAACAGAGTGTTGATTACTGGGGGCGAACCTTCGCCAAGGGGGCGACCTGGCCGACGGCCCAGCATTCGCGAATTTACTGGTATGTCGTCGGGAAGATGGACGAGTGGGATCTGAACGACCCGAAGGCCGAGGCGCGGCTGAGGACCCGGTTCGAGATGAACCCCAGGCTTCGCGATGCCTATCTCGAAGGAGCGAGCCGGCGCAGTCCCGACCTGCCCCTCGAGCGCCGGATCGAGGAAGCCTGGAACCTCTGTTTCAACGAGACGCGCGAGTGGTACGAGGGGAAGCGCAGGGCCCTCGAGCGAAAGAAGCGGTTTTATCACGGCGTTCAGGCCGCGACCGACTTCGTGGAGATCCGGCAGGAAGGTCACTGGAAGGTCGATCTGCTGCATCATACCGTCAACGAGAAGGGGCTCGATACGAGCCTGGCCGTGGACATGGTCGCGCTTCAGGATACCTATGATATAGCGCTCCTGATCTCGGGGGATGCCGACGGGATTCCGGGGATCAACTACGTGAAGAGCCGGTCGAAGCACGTCGGGGTGGCCGAGTTTCGCCGGGGGTCACCGACGGATTTTCCGACCAAGGGGACGTCGTCGCGGCTGAAGATCGCCGCCGATTTCGTGGTTCAGCTTTATGAGTCGGAGCTGCTCCGACGGAATCTGGCCTACCGGGTCGAGTCGGATTTCAGCTCGCAGGTCGGTCCGAACGACACCGCTTATTGAGGTCAGCCCGGGAATGGGGGGCGAAGATCGATGGCAGAGCCTCGCGCGATTGTCTTGAGGGCGCCTGGGACCAACTGCGATGAGGAGACCGCCGCCGCCTGGGAACGGGCTGGGGCCGCGGTGGAGGTCTGGCACGTCGGCCGGTTGGTGGAGTCGCCGGCTGCGCTCGATGCCTTCCAGATTTTGACCTTGCCCGGCGGGTTTTCTTACGGCGATGACCTGGGCGCCGGCAAGATTCTGGCGACCCGGCTGGGGACGGTCCTCGGCGATTCGCTCCGGCGGTTTCACGACCGGGGCGGGCTCGTTCTGGGAATCTGCAACGGGTTCCAGGTGCTGGTTCGGGCCGGACTCTTGCCGGGCGGCCTGGGGGCGGGCGGTGCCCACGCCACCCTGGCGCGGAATGATTCCGGGCGGTTCGAATCGCGATGGGTCCGGCTCGCGACCCGGCCGGGCGCCTCGCCGTTCCTCGATGATGACCTCGGCCCCGTGATCGAGCTTCCCGTGGCGCACGGCGAGGGGCGGTTCGTCACGGGATCGAGCGCCGATCTCGAGGCGATGAATCGATCGGGGCAGGTCGTCCTGAAGTACGCCGACGCCGAGGGCCGACCGACGGAATCCTATCCCCAGAACCCCAATGGGTCGCCGGGTGCCGTCGCGGGCGTCTGCGATCCGACGGGCCGGATTCTCGGACTGATGCCGCACCCTGAGCGGTTCATTGACCCCTGTCACCATCCTCGATGGACCCGGACTCCCGGCGCAACCAGCGACGGGCTTCGCTTCTTCTCGGCGGCCGTCCGGGCGCTCCGGGCCTGACTCGGGCCGGATTTGAGCTTGTCAGACTTGGCCCGGCGCGATTCACTCCGCATCGTCCGAACGATTCGGACGGGAGGGATCGGTCATGGATGGGATCGAGGATCGGAGCCGGAGCGGCGCGGCCGCGAGCGATGGGGTCGCGGCGACCGGGATGGATCGGGCGCTCGCGCGGGCGCAGGAAGGCGCGACCTTGCTCTCGCTTCGGCGCTTCGCCGAGGCCGAGCCCGTGCTCCGCGAGGCGATCGAGCTGAATCCGGATTCCTCGACGCTGCTCAACAAGCTGGGCGCGGCGATCTGGGAGCAGGGCCGGCCGCAGGAGGCCGAGCCGCTCTTCGAACAAGCCATCGCGCTGAACCCCGAGGATCCGGTTATCTGGAACAACCTCGGACTGACGCAGTGGGACCTCGGCCGCGCGGCCGAGGCCGCCGAGTGTTATCGCCGATCGCTCGAATTGAATCCGCTCGCCAACGATGTGGTGATGAACCTGGGCGTGGTTCTCTCGGACCTTGGCCGGTTCGACGAGGCTCTCGTCTACCTGCGCGAGGCGGTGAACAACGATCCTCAATCGCCCGACACGATTCAGAACCTGGGGATGACGCTTGGCCGTCTCGGACGATGGCACGAAGCTCTCGAGCATTACGAGCGAGCGCTTCGGCTCCGGCCCGATTACGCGGAGGTTCACCGAAATCGGGCGTACGGCTGGCTCTATCTCGGCCAGTACGAGCAGGGATGGCCCGAGCACGAATGGCGGTTGCGATGCCGCCGACACGGCGGATGCAAACCGAACCTCCCCGCCTGGCAGGGCGAACCCCTGAACGGCCGGATGATCCTGCTCCACGCCGAACAGGGACTGGGCGACACGCTGCAATTCATTCGGTATGCCGGGCTGGTCGCGGCGATGGGCGGTCGCGTTTGCGTGGTCGTGCAAACGCCCCTGATCCGGATCGTCGCTCGATGCCCCGGTGTCGAGGTCGCCCTCGACGGCACCTCGGGAACCCCCATCTGCGACGTCCACGCCTCGCTCATGAGCCTTCCCGCGATCTTCCGGACGACCCAGCGCACCGTTCCGAACCGCGTTCCCTACCTGCCGGCCGAGCCGATCGTCGTCGAACGATGGCGTCAGGCGCTCGGCGAGGCCCTCGGCGAATCGGCGCCCCGATCGGCTGACCGGCCGATCCTGGTCGGGATCGCCTGGCAGGGGAGCCCGAACAATCCGATGGACCGCTTCCGATCGTTTCCGCTCGCCGAGCTGGCACCCGTCGCCGACGTGCCAGGCGTCCGATTTGTCTGTATCCAGACGATCGACGGCCTCGACCAGATTCCCGCGCTCGACGGCCGGTTTCCGGTGCTTGAGGTCCCGTCGAATCGCCCGCGCGACTTCCGCGACTCGGCGGCGCTCATCAGCCTCTGCGATCTGATTATCACGCCTGACACCGCCGTGGCTCACCTGGCCGGCGGGCTCGGTAAACCGGTCTGGCTGGCGTTGTCGACGGTCGGCGAGTGGCGCTGGATGCTCGATCGCGAGGATAGCCCCTGGTATCCGACAATGCGGATCTTCCGCCAGCGGCGCTACGGCGAGTGGGGCCCGGTATTCTCCCGGATGGCGGATGTGCTCCGACGGATCCAGCAGCAGCGATCGGCCGCGGCCTAGCAGGGCCAGGGCCGAATTCTCTCGATTTCCGACCGATCAGTCGGGAAAGAGTTCCCGAACGAACCGGAGGATGGCCCGATCGACCCGAGTCCCGGCGACCTGGAAGAAGTCGTTGTGGTTGGCGTTGTCGATCCAGAGAGTCGTCACCGGGGCCTTCGCCGCCTTCGCCAGCCGCTCGCCCATCGCGAAGGGGACGACCTGGTCGCGGCGGCCGTGGCCGATCAGGATCGGGCAGGTGATCGTCGGGATCTTGCGAAGGCTGTCGAACCGGTGTTGCAGCAGGAGTGAGGTGGGGAGGAAGGGAGCGATCCGGCGGGCCATCTCGGTCATGCTGGTGAACGTTGAGAAGACGATCAGCCCGGCGACTCGATGCCGAGAAGCCAGGTCGATCGCGACGGCGCCGCCGAGTGACCAGCCCGCCGCGATGATCCGATCGGCGGGGACTTTTCGCGTTCGGATGAGATACTCGTACGCGGCCTCGGCGGTCTCCCGGCAG
>DAIDJI010000053.1 GCA_027451455.1 Planctomycetales bacterium
CCCGAGACCGGCTGCCGTCAAGGCCGACATGTCCGCTCTCCTGGCCGCCGTCGAGGAGAAGGATTGGCAGTACTTTCATGACGTCCGAGCCGTGAACGGATGTTACATTTACGGCGGTCGGAAGTCTCCGTTCGGCGTGATCAACTTTCCGGCCGAGTTTGCTCGGCTGCGCAAGATGATAGAGATCCGCGAGCGACGGATCTGGGAGATTGCCCAGGGCAAGCCCGTCCCGGCTGCGATCGACGACAGCAAGGCTGGCGAGTTTGTGAAGGTCAAGACAAATTACAAGCAGCCGATCCACATCACCACTCCCGAGGAGGAGCGGAAGAGCTTTACTCTGGCTGAGGGATACAAGATCAACCTGTTCGCCTCGGAGGTTGAGTTCCCCGCGATCGAGGACCCGGTCGCCATGACCTTCGACGCGAAGGGGCGGATGTGGGTCACGACGATGTCGTCTTACCCGATGTATCTTCCTGGCCAGAAGCCGAACGACAAGGTACTGATTCTGAACGACGCCGACGGCGACGGCAAGGCCGACACCTGCAAGGTCTTCGCTGACGGCTTGCACGTCCCGATTGGGCTGGAGCTGGGAGATGGCGGCGTTTATCTCTCGCAGATGCCCAACCTGATGTTTCTGAAGGACACCAACGGCGACGATGTTGCCGACGAACGATCCCTGCTCCTGCACGGCTTCGACACGGCCGATAGCCACCACGCGATGCACGCCTTTACCTGGGATCCCGGTGGTGCGCTCTACTGGCAGGAAGGAACGTTCCATTACACCCAGGTCGAGACACCGTATGGCCCTCGGCGATGCAACGAGGCGGGCATTTTCCGATGGGAGCCGCGGACCTGGAAATTCGACGTCTTTGTTTCGTATCGATTCAACAATCCGTGGGGCCACTACGTCGATCCCTGGGGCCAGAACTTCATTGCCGATGCCTCCGACGGGGCCAACTACTTTGGGACGGCGTTCTCGGGGCAGGTGGTGTATCCGCAGAAGCACAGCCCCATGAAGCAGTTTTTCGAGAAACAATGGCGGCCGACCTGCGGCTGTGAACTGGTCTCCAGCCGCCATTTCCCCCACGAAACGCAGGGGGATTATCTTTTAAACAACGATATTGGTTTTCAGGGGATTCTCCGATATCGCGTGAAGGAGGACGGATCCGGCTTCTCGGGGACCCCGGTCGAGCCGCTCCTGCGGTCGTCCGACCCGAATTTCCGTCCGGTCGCGCTCCAGTTCGGCCCGGATGGGGCCCTTTACGTGGTGGACTGGTTCAACCCGCTGATCGGCCACATGCAGCACTCGCTCCGCGATCCGAACCGCGATCACACGCACGGCCGAATCTGGCGAATCACGTATCCTTCGAGGCCCCTCCTGTCACGGCCGAAGATTGCTGGCGCCAGCGTTCCCGAACTGCTTGATCTGCTGAAATCTTATGAGGATCGGACGCGATACTGGGCCCGTCGCGAGCTGCGAGACCGCCCCGAGAAGGAGGTCCTGGCCGCGCTGGAGAAGTGGGTCGGCGGGCTGGAGACGACTCATACTGATTACTGGCATCACGTCCTGGAAGCTCTCTGGCTGCACCAGAGCCTCGATCAGGTGGACGTCGCTCTGCTCAACAAGGTGCTGACGTGCCCCGAGCCGCATGCACGGGCGGCGGCGACCCGGGTTCTCTGCTACTGGCGTGACCGCGTTCCAGGGCCACTGGAACTCCTGCGGAAGCAGGTGGCCGACCCGCACCCGAGGGTCCGCCTGGAGGCCGTTCGCGCCCTGAGCTTCTTCGACGGCGCCGACGTACCGAAGGCTCAGGAGATCGCGCTGGAGTCTCTGGTCCAGCCACAGGATTACTATCTCGAATACACGCTGAACGAGACCACGAAGACCCTGGACCAGCGCGCCAAGGAAAGTCCTCGCCCATGATCCGAATGAAGAAGCTCACGCCGATGTCGGCCGTCTCCCGGATGTTCTTGCTGGTGGCGCTCGTCGGGGCGTTGATGGGCCCACCTCGCCTGCACAGCCAGGAGTCGTCCACCGACAGCCCGATGGTCAAACTGCTGAAGAGCGGTCGGCTCCCCGCCGATCGGCAGGGAACGGTGATCGAGATGATCGGTCGGCGCGGGACCGCGGCTGACCTGGATTACATTGAGAGCCGGGCGCTTGACCCGTCTGCGCCGGTTCAGACGCGAGCGCGTGCCCTCGACGCGATGGCCGAGGCGGCGACGACTCGGGGCGTGGTTCCCTCGAAGGACCGGGACCGGCTGGCCGAGTTGCTGACGGCTCCGGCGACCCCCGGATCCACAGTTTTGCTGGATCCGGCGATCCGGCTGGCCGGAGCCTGGCGACTCCGGTCGGCCAGCGACAGGCTCCGCGCGATCGCGTCGACGCCCCAGCTCGGCGAGGTGACTCGGGACGCGGCCATCGAGGCCCTCGCCCAGATTGGAGGAGCGGAGGGCCGGAAGGCGATCAATTCACTGAGTGGGCGCAGGTCGCCCATTCCGATCCGGATCGCCGCGATTGCCGCGTTGACCCGGCTCGACCCCGAGGCCGCTGCGAGCGCCGCGGTCTCTCTCCTGCCGGAAGCCGTCGAGGCGCATGCCGAGGTCACGCCGATGATCGAGGCGTTTGTGACACGTCGAGGTGGCGGAGCCTTGCTGGCGAAGGCGATCGAGCGACGGCCCCCGACCACCGACGCCGCTCGTTTGGCCCTCCGTGCCGCCTATTCGCTCAGCCAGACCGACCCGGCCCTGATCGAGGCGCTGGGTAAGGTGGCGGGGATCGCCACCGAGGTCCGGGCGCCCAGTCCGGCCGAGCTCGCCGCGCTTGTCTCCGAGGTCGCTGACAGGGGCAACCCCGCCCGCGGCGAGGCTGTCTTCCGTCGGAAGGATCTCAACTGCTTCACCTGTCACGCGATTGCCCACGCTGGCGGCGAGATCGGACCCGACCTTAGCGCCGTTGGGCAGACTTCACCCGTCGATTACCTGATCCAATCGGTCCTGCTCCCCGACCAGTCGATCAAGGAGCAGTACCATACCATGGTCGTCCTTACGTCCGATGGCCAGGTGTACCAGGGAATCCTCGTCGACAAGGACGATCGTCGGGTCATCCTGAGGGAATCAACGGGTGCGCTTCGGACCATTCCGGTTGATGCGATCGAGGATCAGAAGCCGGGCGGATCACTGATGCCGAAGGGGCTGGTTAATTTGATGACTCACGGCGAGCTCGTCGACCTGATCCGGTTCCTCTCCGAGCTAGGCAAGCCGGGTCCCTACGCGATTCGGACCGTGCCGACCATCCAGCGATGGCAGGTTCTCACGTCGGCCCCGGCCGATCTGGCAGGCGAAGTCCCCCCGAGCGAAGTCCTTCGCGAGCAGGTTCTCCGCGCCGGACCCGATCGCTGGGCAACGGTTTATGCCCGCGTCTCGGGTGCCCTGCCATTGAACGAGGCCGCGGCCCTCTCCCGCGGGAGCAAGGTTCTGTATCTGCGAGGCGAGATCGACGTCACCGTCGCCGGTGAGGTTCAGGTCCGACCAAAATTCCCGGATGGCATTCGATTCTGGGTCGATGACGTCGACGCTCCGCTCGGGACCTCCGAATTCACGACGATCGTTCCTGTCGGTCGCCATCCGATTGTTGTCCGGGTCGATACCTCGTCCCGCAAGGAGGATTTCCTCCGGATCGAGATCGTCAAGCCCGAGGGATCGAAGGTCGAGTTTACAGTCGTCGGGGGGCGTTGATCGAGGGATGGACGTCGCGATCGGTGTTAATCGGGGAGGACTCGCCCGATGGCGCGACCGAGGAAGAATCCGGGAGGCCCCGCCCCGACCTCGGGCCGGCGCGCTCCCCCGAAGCTCATCAGCCCGTCCCGGATCGCTCGTTACTTCTTCCACGAATGCCGCCGATACCTCCGCTACTCCGGAACACCGAAGGAGCTCTGGGAGTCCGAGGGAATCCCGGAGCCTCCATTTGACCACAGTCCGGTCACGCAGGCGATTCTCGAAGGCGGCTACACCTGGGAAGAGGCGGTCGTCCGCGATCGCCTCGGCGGGCGGGTTGCGATCGCCGACTCAGCGTCCGGAGGCCGGCTTCGCGACCGCGTCTTCGGCGCCGAGGAGACGCGTGACCGGCTCGCCGACCTTCGGCCTGGGCGGGCGATCTATCAGCCGACGCTGATAACACCCCCGGGTTTCTACACGAGGTATGGCCTCGATCCGGCGATCGTGCAGATGAGCGAATGCCGGCCCGACCTGATCGCCTGCGACGAGGAACCTGACGGCCTTGTCTACCGGGTGGTCGACATCAAGGCGAGCCCGGGCTTGAAGCTCTCGCACCGGATTCAGGCGGCCCTTTACACGCTGATCTTGCAGCATGCGATGGCCGACTGGTGCCGCGGCGACGTCCGAGTTGACGACTGGGCCGGGATCTGGCTGGCCGGGGCCGACGCGCCCGAGCGGTTTGATACCCGATCGATCCGCCCGCCGCTGGAGGACTTCCTGGAGCGCGAGGTCCAGCCGCTGCTTTCCGCTCCGGCTGACCACGCGGAGTGGCACGTTTACCATCGATGCGAGTGGTGCCCGTACTTCGCCCACTGCCGGGACGAGATGGCTCGGACCGACTCGGTCTCGCGATTGCCCTATCTCTCCGGTCACGCCCGACGGTTTCTCGCCGGGCAAGAGCCGCCTGTCCGGTCGCTCGCTGACCTTGAGGGGCTGCTCGACGACCCTGAACGTCGAGAGGCCGTCGACGACTGCGCTTCGCTTCGAGGCCGGGGTGAGCGGCTCAGGCTTCAGGTTCAGGCGCTCCGGTCGGGGGAGCCGATTGTCCACGAGGGGGCCTCGATCGACCTGCCCCGCGGCGAGCACATCCGGCTCGTTCTGACGATTCAGTCGGAGCCGGTCTCCGGACGAGTCTACGCCTTCGGCATCCGGGCGCAGGGACTCCGTGACGTTCTCGGCGAGAACCCCGAGCCGCTCGTCGACGTCGCGCGATCGCCTGCCCCTGAATGCTCTGACGACCTGGAACGCCGGTTCGTCCGGGCGCTTTTCGGGCTCCTGAAACCGGTCCACGATTACAACGAGCGCCAGGCGGAATGGCGAGCGCAGAAGTCGCTTCAGGCGTACACGTTTGATACTTACGAGCGCGATCAGATCACCGATGTTCTCCTGCGTCGGGTCGAGGATCCGGAGGTCGCCGAGGAGGCGCTTCAGGTCTTCTTTCACTTCCAGCGTCCCGAGCTGATCCGGGCCCGCAACCAGCCGGCGCTCGAGGTGGTCTTCCCGGTGGTGGTTCTGGTCGAGGTTCTGCGAGACCGGATCGCGATGCCGATCGACGTGAGCTACCGGTTCGCCGAGGCGGTCCGGGTGCTCCGGCCCTTGCAGGCGCCGTTCGCCTACATCGAGAACGATTTCTTCGCGTTCCCACTCTCAAACCAGTTGCGCTCCGACGCGATCTTCGCGGTCTGGCACCAGGGCAAGTCGGAATACGTCGATCGGATCGCCCGCGAGATCCGCAATCGGCTATCCGCGACGAATGGCCTGATCAACGGCCTGCGCGAGCGGATGGAAGCCGCGGGCCGGGCCCCGATCGCCTGGCCTCCGAAGTTCCGGCTGCCCTCGGCCTTCGACCACCGTAACCCAACCCTCTCCCGGCTCGCCTTTGTGGCGAGGCACGAGTCGGTCGTCAGCTACCTGAAGACTCGTCGGGCGCGGATGGCCCCGCTCGCCGAGCGGATCCGTGCGGGCGATACGCTCCGCCTGACCTATCTGGGCGGCGATCGGTTCCGCCTCGATCCCTCCCAGCACGACTTCCTTCCCGAGACCGATCGATTCCCCGATCGCCTTCTCACTGAGGACGCGCCCGACGGACATCTTGCCCGCCTCTCCTACGACGATTACGCGAGGAAGGCCGAGTTGCATCCGCCGGCAAACCTTCCGATGTCGCTCGCCTCGGTCGAGGACGTCGAGTCATCCGACGACGCCCCCGGCGCGGTGGTCCGGCTCTCGCTGAAGCCCGGCCCGAAGTTCGAGGGGCCCGTCCCAGGCCGGACGTACCTCCTCGATCGGCGGTTCACCGACTTCCACGTCGACCGGGTGATGGCCCATCTTGACGACCTCGACCGTCGGCCGAATTCGGCGTTTGTCGATCTGATCGAGCGCCCGGACGAGCTCGCCCGCTCCCTCGACGCCGATCCGAAGATCCGCCGGAAAGCCCTCGAGCTGGCGCGTCGGCACGGAATGACCCCGAGTCAGCTCTCAGCATTCGAGGGGATTCTCGACCGGGCGATGCGGCTGGTCTGGGGCCCTCCTGGGACCGGAAAGACGCACTTCCTGGCCCTTGCGATCCTCTGTCTGGCCGAGGCCCATCGCGCGGCCGGTCGGCCGTTCCGCACCCTTCTGACCGCCTTCACCCACGCCGCGATCGACAACGCCCTCCGCAAGGCGGCCGAGCTTCATGCTCGACTCGAAATTGTCCGGGGTGACTTCCCGGTCGCGAAGCTCGACGACGCGAAGCTCCCCGGCATGGAAAAAGTCGGCAGGATCCCCGCCAGGTCGGGCCGGACTGGCTGGTGCTGGAACGACGACGAGCCGATCCAGCTCCTCGGTGGAACCGTCTGGGCGATTCGGAAAGGGCAGGGGGCCGATCGGGCCGACCTGGTCGTGGTCGATGAGGGCTCTCAGTTGCGCGTTCCCGAGGCGTCGATCGTCCTGGGCGGCCTGCGTGCCGGCGCCCGGCTGTTGATCGCCGGCGACGACCGCCAGCTTCCGCCGATCGTCCAGGCGCGCTACCCCGACCCCGAGCCCGGCGCCCCGGTCCTGCATCGCTCGCTCTTCGAGTGCCTCAAGGCCCAGGACCCTGACCGCCGTTATACCTCGACTCTTCTGGAAAACTGGCGGATGAGCCGGACGCTTTGCGACTACCCGGCCGCCCAGATCTACACGCCCGACTATCAGAGTGCCACCGCAGAGATCGCCAGGCGTCGCCTTCCCATGGCGAAACCAGCCGGTGCCTCAGGTCCAGACGCCATCGCCGACGCCCTGGTCGATCCCGATTACCCGATGGTGATCGGCGTCCTGGATGGCATCCGCGCCTCGGCCGAGAACCGGGCCGAGGCCCAGCTCGTCGCCAGGGCCGTGCTCCGGCTCCGCGACCGTCTCCAGCCGGGACCGAGGCGTCGTTGTTATCCCCATTCACTCGAGGGTGACGAGGCATTCTGGAAGGACGGCGTGTTCATCGTGAGCCCGCACCACGTCCAGATTGCCGCCATCCGACGGGCGCTCGCCGAGGCCCGCGACTGGCAGGGCCGGCCCGCCGTCGACACCGTCGATCGCATCCAGGGCCAGGAGTGCGAGGCGGTCATCGTCAGCTACGGCGTCTCCGACGTCGAGGCTGCCATTAATGAGAAGGAGTTTATCTACAGCCTCAACCGGCTCAACGTCTCGATCACCCGGGCCCGATCGAAGGCGATCGTCTTCCTCCCTCGCCCTCTGATCGAACCGCCGTTGCAGGTCTACGAGGACGACGAGCTCAGCGAGGGCGTGGCCTTCATGCAGGGCCTCGTTCGGTTCGCCGAGCACCGCGGCCAGGTTCTTCGCTTCCCCCAGCCCGGGGCCGGCGAACTTTCGATTTATCGAGTCTCCGCTCGGTGATCTCGCCGGGGACGAGCCGCCCGCTTGCCCGGCCCGACGCCTTCGCGAGAAGGTCGCCTGGGCCGGGCGCGCGATCAATGAGAGCTGGCACCGATCAGTCGTCTTCCAGGCCCTCGTCAATCTGGGTGGTATCGGTCAGCAGGGCGAAGCCCTGGAAGGTCGCCGAGAACGTCTGCGCCGAGATGTTCGACGCGGTAAGGCCAACCTTCACCTTGGGCGGGTAATCCACGGCGAACTCACGGAAGGTCACCATCGAACCGGTCCCGGCCGGCGAGAACATGCAGCGGACCCGCCCCTTGCGCCGGACCATCACCAGCTCGGTGTCGCCCTCGGGGATGTCGAGGTAGATCGGCTGAATCTTGGGCTTGCCGTCCTTGATGATCTCCAGAAGCAGGCGATGGACCGGTGTCAGCCGGGCCGTGAAGATGCTGGAGGCTCGTTCGAGCCGGAGGAAGTTGTTCTTGTCCTGGTACAGGACCAGGCCGGCGCTCTGGAAGGTGAACGGGAGGCCGCGGGCCGCCCGGTCCTTCGGGAGCGTGGAACCGGGGTTGATCTCACCGGTCACCGAGACGTGCGCCACGAAGTCGCCGTCGACGTCGGCGAGGGTCATCGGCGCGTTGTGGAATGGCGTGCCCCGCGGCGACTTGTAGTCGGGTGAGAGCGTGTGGAGCTTGCCCGGCAGGTCGATCCGAACCTTCAGCGAACGATCGTCGCGGTCGAGCCGGCAGTCGGTCGACGGGTCGATCAGCGACCCGAGCTGGCTGATGCTCTTGGCCATCACCTGCTTGAGAATCTTCCGGAGCGAGCCGTTCTCTCGGATCGGGCCGGGGTGGTCCGGGAGATAGACCTCCTTCGGCCGGGAATAGACGATCCGTCCACGCATGTCGCGGTGGGCGGCCTGGACCCAGACCTTGCGACCCTCCTGACCGGCGCCCGTGATGGCGACCTCGATCCGGCCGGCGGCCGAGGGGTCGCGAACGCTCTTTTGCAGTTCAACGGGCGTTGATCCAGGTAGAGGCGGCCAGGAACCATCGCTATTCGGGGTCAGCTTGCCGACCTTGGCCAGCGGGACAGCCCGGACCTCGACCGCCGAGACCTGGAGCTTCGGATCGACCAGGTTCGCCTTCACAAGCAGGCTCGCCTTACCGCCCGCCATCCGTTCCAGGGTCAGAGCCAGACCGCCCACGCGCCCGGCCAGCTCGCGGCGGACCTGGTCCGCCGGGACGATCAGCCCGATGGTGTCGGCAAACGAGGCGCTAGCAACGGCGACGCCGAGGAGCTTGCCCGTCTTCTCGTCGACGATCGGACCGCCGCTGTTTCCCGGCTGGATCGAGCCGTCGACCTGAAGGAGCAGTACCTGGCCGTACTCATCGCGGCGGAACGAGGAGATCCGCCCGCCCGTGACCACGACGGAAGGTTTCCCCTCCTCGCTGGAGATCTTGGCATCAATTCGAGGGAATCCGGCCCCCAGGTAGGTCATGCCCTCGGTTGGGCGGACGATCTGGGTGGGGTCGATCGGCCTTGGCGGGTTCTTCACGCCCTGGACCGTGAGGAAGGCGAGGTCGGTATTGAAGCCGCCGGAGAGGTCGGCCGCGATCAGCCGGGCCGTGACCGCCTGCTCCTTCTGCGGACCCTCGCCGCTCCGGAAGACCGCCTCGAGCTCCGGCTTCGCTCCCTTACTGAGCAGGTTGGACGGAATCTCCCCAGGCTCCATCACCGCGACATGCCGATTCGTCGCGATCACGGCCTGGTCGCCGTTAACCTCGATCACGAATCCACTACCGTTGCCCAGCAGCTTCTTGCCGATCTTGATGTTGACCAGGACGGTGGCATCCTTGAGCCGGCGGACGACCTCCTCGCGATCGGGCGGAGCCTCGGGCTTCGTGGGCTCGGGTGATCCGGAGAGGTTCGGCGCGCCGTTGAAGGCATTGACCGCCGCGGCCGTCGACGAACCCAGCGTCGGACCGTTGGGCGCCGTGGCGACCGTTGCCACCAGTTCGGGCTGAGTCGCGGGCTTCTCCAGCGCGGGGGGCGTGGCTGCGGCGGGGGGCGCGGTCGCGACGGCCGGGCCGGTCCCGTCGCCGCTGCGGCTGCCGCCGCCGAGCAGCAGTGCCATCACCACTCCGAGTAGCACCACCACCAGCCCGCTCAGGCCGATCAGGCCGTACAACAACATCTGGGGGCTCGGCCCGCCCGCGTGCGTCCCCGAGACGGGAACTGCCGGCGCCTTCCGCGGCGCGGGAACGGGGCGCCCGGCTGCCGGAACCGGGGCGGCTTCCATCGTCGAGGCTTCCCCGTCGCCGACGCGGTACACCGTCTGGCACTTCGGGCATCGAATCCGCGAAACCCGGGCATCATCCGGGATCGAGCCCCGGGCCTGGCATGACGGGCAAGTGACGACCCTCGCCATGAGGTTCCTCCCTTTTATGGAGACCCGCGCTTCTCACGAGACTGGAATGAAAGGATCAGTTCACCGAAATGCGCGAGTCGGCTCTCGAAGAATAGATACCGGCCGGCTCCCGTCCGAACCATTCTACATCCTGGCGGCCGATCGCGTCTCGCGACCCGTCGCCGTGTTGAACGATCGTGCTCGTTATTTCAACAATCTCGATCGGGTGATGCAAGCAAGTCGTCCCGGATTCATCGAAGTTGCACGGGCCGTGCGAACGTCCTTGAGCTGGAGACCAGTCGGCGGGATACTAAAGAGATCGTGATCGTCGAGGATCTGGACGAGGTGCGGAGGTATCGGAAAATGCCCAGGGGTCCGTTGAAGAGTCTACTGGTCAGCATCGACCGCTCGAGCGACAGCACGCCCGCCATGGAGCTGGCGATGGCCTGGGCCCGCCGCTACGAGGCCGAGCTGATCGCGGTCGGTTTCCTCGACGAGTACAGTGTCGAGGTGGCGCAGGAGTACCTCCACCGGGAAGGACTACTCGCCAGCGTGAACCCACCGCTGATCGACCGGATTCGCGGCGATTACCGCCGCGTCCTGGATGATTTCGCCGCCCGATGCGCCGAGCAGGGCGTGAGCTGCACCACGCCCGCGGAGGTTGCGCTCTCGATGGAGGGCGTCCTGTTCGAAGCTCAGCGACACGACCTTCTCGTGCTCGATGGCCTGAAGGTTCTGGTTCCTGGCTTCAAGGGCCCCTGGTCGCCGGACCTGGGCCGGGTTCTCAAGAACAGCCCGAGACCGGTCGTGCTGGTGCCCTTTGGGTGTCGGGTCGGCGACCGCTCCGAGATCGTGATCGCCTACGACGGCAGCCTTCAGGCGGCCCGGGCGCTTTATCTGTCGACGTTCTCGGTCCTCGAGCCCGAGGCCAAGGTTCACATCGTCAGCGTCGCCTCCGACCGGGCCGAGGCCGCTCGCGCAGCCGATCAGGCAGTCGCCTTCCTTCGGCTGCATCAGGTCGACGCCGCTCCTCATCCGGTCGAATCGGACAGGTCTCCGGCCGATGTGATTCTCGAACAGGCGGAATTGCTCCGTGCCGGACTGATCGTGATGGGCGCGTACGGCGAGCCAGTCCTTCGGGAATTCTTCCTTGGCTCGGTTTCGCGAACGATCATTGAGGAAAGCCGGGTGCCCATCCTGCTCGCCCACTGAGCCGAGATTAAAAAGCGGACGGGCGCCCTCCCGGCGCCCGAACCCGGCGGCTCAGGCCGCAACGGTCTTCTTGGGGGCCAGTCGATCGAGCAGTCGCCGGTATCCCGGCAACGAGGCGAGATCGTCCAGGTCCTCGGCCGACTCCAGATGCCCCAGCATCTGCTCGAGTTCGGCGTGGTGGTCTTCGCCGTCGTAATCTCCTTCGTCGAGCATGATCTCGATGCTGGAGAGCGCGGCGTCGCGAGCCTCGACGAAGCTCGCGTATCGGTCGAACTGATCGCCGTCGAAACGGCCTTCGGGGTCGAAGACCACGGTGTCGACGGCGTCGATCGGTAGATGAACAAAAGGCTTGGAGAGTCTTTCCATCGGTCTGCCTGGTACTCGTTAAAATCCGTTAAAAGGACAGGAGTCCTTCTACCTCATCAAGGGATACGCCCGCGACCTTCGCCCGGTTCGGTGACGTCACGCAACTCTGACGCCCGAATCGCCGCCGAGTTCCCCGGAAGTCGACGGAACTGGCCTCGAGACTCGACCATTCGTTACGACCGAGTTTCACCGACGTGACGGTCGCCCAGACCCGTCACGAGACGAACCAAGCTGCTCGACGAGCCAGGCAATGATCGCTCCGGCGGCATCGATCGCCAGAAAATGGCCGCCCGGCAGAAGGTGGGCCTCGGCATTCGGCAGTGCTCTCACCATGGTCCAGGCCATTGAGGGTGGGACGATGTTGTCCGAGAGCCCATGCCAGAGCGTGACTCGATGCCCGGCCGGCAGGTCGCGGGGCGAGAGACCGCGCCACCGATAAATCGCGAGTTCCTGCGCCAGGCTTGCGGCGGCGGCCGGGTTGGAGAAAACCTCTTCAAGGTCTTTCATGAAGAGGTTGTAGACCTCAGGGCGGCGGAACATCTCGCGATCGGGCGCCGACCAGGTTCGGATCAGTCGATCGAGGAACGTCTCGGGCGACTCTCGATAACGGCTCTCGGACTTCTCGAAGAATTGACGGGCCAGCGCGGTGCGCCGGGCTCCGATCGCGAGGATGAGCCGGCGACGCGGATCCATCCCCCGAAGCGCGCCTGGTAGTGTCGATGGCCCCATCCCGCTGAGGATTGTTGCCGTTTCGACCCGGTCGCTGAACCGTCGGAGGACGGCCATTGCGTACGGGGTTCCGCCGGAGAGCCCGATCACGCTGAAGGCGCCCAGCCCGAGCGTTCGCGCCAGCACGTCGATATCGGCGGCCACGTCGAGGGGCGTCGATCTTGCCACGAACTCGGAGCGGCCGACTCCGGGACGGTTCGGCGCGATGACTCGGATGCCCGCCCGGCGCGCGGCCTCGTCGACGTACGACGCCTGGTGATGCGAGCCGATCAGCCCGTGGAAGAAGAACGCGGGATGCCCGCTGGGGTCGCCGTACTCGTGGACCTCCAGCCTTCGCCCTGCCTGCATCGAGAAGAGGGTCTCGGTCATCGGCTCTCAACGACCGGCGTTGACGCCGGGCTCCCTGACATGCGACTTCGGCAGGTTCACCATTCCCAGGCCGCGAAACTCCGGGTTGGGCGTCATCATCTGCGCTCCGACCGACTCCCGCCATCGGGCCAGCATCGAGCGGAGGCGGTCGACATCGGCAGGACGATCGGGCGCCAGGTCGCGCCTCTCGCTGGGATCGGATGCCAGGTCGTAGAGCTCGACGCGATGGTCCTCGTACCACTCGATCAGTTTCAGGTCGCCTATCCGGACGGCTCCGCCCGGCTTGCCCCCCTGGTTGCTGTAGTGCGGATAGTGCCAGAAGAGGGCTTCGCGGCGGAGCTTGCCGGTTCCCCTAAGCAGCGGGACGAGGCTTTCGCCGTCGATCGAATTTTCCGAGGGCGGTGCGATTCCAGCAATCTGGCAGGTTGTGGGGAGGAAGTCCTGACCGCTCACCGGAACGTCGGAGGTCGATCCAGGCCGCGTCACGCCCGGCCAGACAACGATCATCGGCTCGCGGATGCCTCCCTCGTAAAGATATCCCTTCCCCGCGCGGAGGGGGCTATTCGACGTCGACGGCGTGTTTGGCCCTTCCTTGACGGAGAGGCCGCCGTTGTCGAAGGTAAGGAAAATGACGGTTCGATCGTCGAGGCCGAGCCGCTCCAGCGACTGGACGAGCCGGCCAATTCCGTCGTCGACGCTCCGGATCATCGCCGCATAGATCGGGTTGTGCTGCGGAGAGTCCTTGCTCGGCCTCGCCCGGTAGACCTCTACCAGGTCGGGCCGCGCCTGGAGCGGGATGTGGACCGCGTAGTGCGAGAGGTACAGGAAGAACGGCCGGTTGCGATGTTCCTCGACGAAGCCGATGGCCTCGTCGGTCAGCCGATCCGTCAGGTATTCGCGCTCGTCGCGAGCCTTCATGCTGGGGGTATTGAACCGGAAATACCCCCCCGGAGGCGAGCCGGTCGCCGTCCCGCCGATGTTGACGTCGAACCCCTGGTGCTCCGGCCAGAACGACGGGCCGCCGAGGTGCCACTTGCCGAGGCTTGCCGTCGCATACCCAGCCGGTCGGAGAAGCTCCGCGATGGTTGTTTCCTCCAGAGGGAGCTGCTGGACGATGGACGGCCGGAGCAGCCGCTGCGAGGGCCGATCCTTCCGACCGGGGAGCCAGTCGGTCAGATGCAGCCGAGCCGGGTACTTCCCCGTCATCAAGGCTGCACGAGAAGGGGAGCAGACCGGACAGGCGGCGTAGGCGTTCGTAAACCGAATACCCCGCCGCGCCAGGGCGTCGATGTGCGGCGTCTCGTGATAGGTGCTGCCGTAACAGCCCGAATCGGCCCATCCGTAGTCGTCGAGCACAATCCAGATCACGTTCGGCCGCGACGGAGCGGCCGTCACGCTCCCCGCCAAAAGGACCAGCACCACGGACGCTATCAGCGATCCCCACCGCATTGCGAGCCCCCTTCAAGCTTGCCTCGGCCGCCGTGATTCGCATTCCGATCGATCCGCCCAGCATATCGGATCTCCATCCCGCACGACACCGTCAAGACCCTTCTGGGCTATTGGATGCACCCATTGATTCTCCTGGGGTCCTTTTCTAGAATCGCGGTCCGAATCCCTTCGGAGTCCCATCGTGACCACAAGGAGGCCGCATCATGAGGCCCATTGCCCCCTTCGCACGTCCCCGGGGTTTCACTCTAATTGAATTGCTAGTGGTGATTTCGATCATTGCGGTGTTGATTGGGCTACTCCTGCCCGCGGTGCAGTCGGCGCGGGAGGCTGGCCGGCGCACGGCCTGCCAGAACAACATGCGGAACATCGGGCTGGCGATCATCCAGTATGTGGAGATCCATCAGAAGTTCCCGCCGGCGGGAGTCTTCACCGACGACC
>DAIDJI010000054.1:0-10876 GCA_027451455.1 Planctomycetales bacterium
GAGCGCTTGCTCGAGACGCTGACGCCGCGCGAGGCTACGATCATCCGCATGCGCTTCGGGCTGGGTGGCGCGGGCGAGCACACGCTCGAGCAGGTGGGCGAGCGTTTCGGTGTTACGCGCGAGCGGATCCGGCAAATCGAGGCCAAGGCGGTCCGGAAGCTTCAACACCCCGTGAGAAGCCGGCAGCTTGAGGGCTTCCTTGAGAGTACGGGCTGAGAAGACTCATCAAGCCCCGGACGCCTGGCGTCCGGGGCTTTTTTTGTCGGCCAACCCGACCGGCGATGGACCGCCGGAGTTCGAGCCGGCCGGGGAGACGATTCGCTGACCCACGATCCGAAGAAGGAGCCTGATCGATGTCCACGACCGCCGAGAGCCTCCGCGACCTGCACTCGCTCCACCAGCGTGCCAAGGCCCTGCGCGACCGGCTCAACTCGGGTCCTCGGACGCTCGCGGCCCGGCAGGCCGCCCTGGCGACGCGGCAAGCCGAGGTCGAGGCGGCCAAAAAAGCCCTCCAGGACGCCAAGCTGCACGTCAAAAAGCACGAGCATTCCCTCAAGGGCATCGAGTCCAAGATCGACGAGCTCACCATCAAGCTCAACCAGGTCAAGAAGAACGAGGAGTACAAGGCCCTCCAGAACCAGATCGCCCACGACCAGAACACCAAGGGTAAGGTCGAGGAAGACATCCTCAACTCACTCGACGGAGTCGAAACCAAATCCGCCGAGGTCGCCCGGCTCGAGGCCGACCTGCAAAAGTTCGCCAGCGAGGTCGAGGCCCTCCGGAAAATGATCGACGACCAGTCCGCCGCTCAAAAGGCCCAGCTTGCCGAACTCGAGGTCGCCATCACCCAGGCCGAGACCGCCATCCCTGAAGAGCATCGCGACCACTATCGACGGATCGTCTCCCGTTACGGCGCCGACGCCCTGACCGCCTGTGAAGACGACTCCTGCCACGGCTGCTACACCTCGATCACTCCCCAGATGAAGAATGAGCTGATCAACAACAGCGGGCTGACCTTCTGTCTGAGCTGCGGACGTCTCCTCTACTACGTCGCACCAGAGCCATCAACGACCAAACGCACCGCGAAGGCTCGATGACCGAGCCTCCCCGGAAGTTGACTCGTTTTCTACCCCACTTATAATGCCTGGATATCTGGGCTCCATCGACGGGGCGGCCCGTTCGATAACGCGGGTCCGTCCCGGGATTTTGGTCCATCTGTGAGGCATGCCAATGGCCGGCAACGTCAAGGAGTTTACAGACTCCAACTGGAAGTCTGAGGTGCTCGACTCGACCATCCCCGTCCTCGTCGACTTCTGGGCCCCCTGGTGCGGACCTTGCCGAACCCTCGGCCCCACAATCGAGAAGCTCGCCAGCGAGTACGAGGGACGTGTTAAGATCGGTAAGATGAACACCGACGAGAACATGGAGACGCCGGGTAGCCTTCGGATCACGGCGATCCCAACGGTCCTCTTCTTCCACAACGGGCAGGAAGTCAAGGAGCTTCGCCTCGTCGGCGTCAATTCCGAGAGCAAGTTCCGGATCAACATCGACAAGCTGGCCTCCTCCTGATTGCCCCACCGCACTCCGGAGTTTTCGTGGTCCCGTCCCGAGTCCTCGTGAAAATCTGCGGCCTAACGCGCGTCGACGAGGCTGTCGCGTGCGCCCGGCTCGGGGCCGACTGGATCGGCCTGAATTTCCACCCTCCCTCGCCGCGATCGATTCTCCCGAAGCTTGCCGCGGAGATCGTCGCGGCGCTCCCGGAAGGTGCGACCCCGGTGGGGGTTTTCGTCGACCGCCCGCCGGCCGAGGTCGCCGAGATCGCGGATCGGGTCGGCCTTCGCATCGTGCAACTGCACGGGGACGAGCCGATCGAGGACCTCTCCGCGCTCCGGGACTGGCCGGTCGTCCGCGCCTTTCGAATCCGGACCGTTGACGACTGGTCCGCGGTCGCCCGCTTTGTCGAGTCTGCCGAGGCGATGGGGCATCCGCTCGCGGGCGTCCTGGTCGACGCCTACGTTCCGGGTTTACCGGGAGGGACCGGGTTGGCGATCGACTGGACCCTGCTCGACGTTGCGCCTCCCCTGCCCCGCATGATCCTCGCGGGTGGACTCACGCCCGAGAACGTCGCCGAGCGGGTCGCGCGGGTTCGGCCCTGGATGGTCGACATCGCCAGTGGGGTCGAGTCGAGCCCCGGCCGGAAAAATCTGGAGGCGGTTGACGCCCTGGTCCGCTCGGTCCGATCGGTGCGGGTGGCACCAACCCCACCCGAGAGCCGTGAGCCGACCGTTGACAACCCCCCAGCGGCGGGCTTAGTCTAGGGGTCGCAACGCAACTCGTTGGGTGCCTTGTTGGTGCGATCATGCCCCGGACGACTCAGCACGACGACGAGGAAGCCCTGGCCGAATGCGAGGACGTACTCGGCTACCGCTTCCAGAATCCTACCTTGCTCCGCGAGGCGCTCACGCACGCCTCGGGTGCCAACCACCGGTTGGTCTCGAACGAGCGCATGGAATTCCTGGGCGACGCCATCCTGGGCGCCGTCGTCTGCGACCTGCTCTACCGCCGCTTCCCCGACTTCCTCGAAGGGGAAATGACACGGATCAAGTCCATCGTTGTCTCACGCCGGACGTGTGCCAAAATCTCGGAGCGACTGGGCATCGATGATTTCCTCCTGATCGGCAAGGGGATGGGCTCGCACGTGCAGACGCCATCCTCGATGATGGCCGACGTTTTCGAGAGCCTGATCGGTGCCATTTACCTCGACGGGGGAATGGAAGCGGCCCGCCCCTTTATTCTTCGGCACATCGGTCCCGAGATCGACGCCGTGGCGGACGGCCAGGGCGGCGTTAACCACAAAAGCCATTTACAGCAGGTCGCCCAGCGGCAGTTCGGGGAGACCCCGATCTACCAGTTACTGGACGAGAAGGGCCCGGATCATTCGAAGTGCTTCAAGATCGCGGCCCGAATCGGCGGAGCTTGCTACGCCCCAGCCTGGGGACGTAACAAGAAGGACGCCGAGCAGAACGCCGCGTTGAACGCGCTCTGCCAGATCGCGGGCGAACCCCTCCCCTATGAGTCGGATTGAACGGACGAGGCTGCCGTGGAAGGCTCGCTGGATTCCGCGCTGGGCCTCGGCTGGGAGGTCTGGCTCTACCTCTCGATCTTGACCCTGCTGACGCTCTTCTTCAAGTTCGGCCGGTTCTGGAGCGTCCGCAACCTCGACCTCCTCCTGCTCTTCGTGATGGCGCCGGGGATGCTCATGATCCTCGGTCGCCCGCTCGACCCGCCCTTATCCGCCTATATCTGGCTCTTTTCCGGATCGGGACTCTGGCTCCTGCGTTGCCTTCTCGACCTTGGGCTCTCACGACGCCCCCTGCTCGAACCCAATTTGAACGCATCGGGGCTGCTCTGCCTCTCGGTCGGAGTCCTCGGCCTCCTGCTCACCGAGACCGTGCTCCTGCCGGTCGAGGACGGCGCCGCGAGGAACCCGGCCGAACGGTCGGAACGCGAAGAACGTCCGGCTGTCGCGCCCGGGGCGAACAACGCGACGGTCCGCACCATGCTCTCCATGGTCCCGCTGCCAACCTCGCTCAAGCGACAACTCCCCCAGGTCATCGCCTCTCGCGTGCTCGCGGTTCTGGCACACCTGACGCTGGTGGTCGGGCTGCTCGGAATCGGATGGAGGCTCTTCGAGCGGCCGATCACCGGGGTGGCGATGGCGACGTGTTACCTCGTCCTCCCCTACACGCGGATGGAACTCGTCGACAGCGGCCAGCTCATCTCGTCGGCCTTGATCGTCGCCGCGGTCTTCTGGTACGCAAGGCCGGCGCTGGCCGGGGTTTTGATCGGTCTGGCGGCGGGATGGATCCCGGCCTGCATCGGACTGATTGCGACCTGGTGCGGCTTCTACCGGGGCCGAGGCGCCGCCCGATTCACGATCGTGGCCTCGTCCGTCGTGACAGTCTGTGCCCTGCTCGGTCGATGGAGCCCCGGCGTTGCGCCCTGGGCTCGGGCGCTCGGGGCTCGAAGCATCGTCGAGGTCGGCTTGCTCCCCCACTTCGAGCCCGTCCGCAACGGCAGCTTCTGGTCGAGCATCGACTCCAGCTTCCGCCTCCCGGTTCTCATCGCCTACCTCTTGCTCGCGATCGGTACGATGTTCTGGCCGGCTGAGAAGAGCCTCGCCGAGCTGATCTCGATGTCCGGCGCCCTTCTGGTCGCCAGCCAGTTCTGGTACCTCGACAAGGGCGGGGCACTGGTGATGCTCTACCTTCCGCTGGCGATCGCGATGATGTTCCGCCCGACACTCGCCACCCGACGCCCATCCCGGGCGGCGCTTCGTCGACGGATCACGAGCTCGACGCTCAACCCGTCCCCCTGAACCCCAGAAGAGATCGCATCATGAGCCTCGGCCTCACGTACGACTGGATCGCCCGCCGGATTGACCACTCGCTGCTCGGCCCGACGCTGACCACCGCCGAGCTGGAGGCCGGCTGCCGCCTCGCCGCCCGTTACGGCGTCGCGAGCGTTTGCATCAAGCCGTACGCCGTGAAGCGGGCCGCAGAAATCCTGAACGGTAGCAAGGTGGCCGTTGGCACGACAATCGGCTTCCCCCACGGCGGCCATACGACCTCGGTGAAGGTCTTCGAGTCGCGCCAGGCCCTCGACGACGGTGCGACCGAGCTCGACATGGTCGTGAACATCGGCCAGGTGCTCTCAGGCGAGTGGGACGCGGTCTCATCAGACATCGGGGCCGTCACCAGGGTCGCTCACGACGCCGGGGCGATCGTGAAGGTCATCTTCGAGAATTGCTACCTCGACGACCACCACAAGGCCCGCCTCTGTACCATCTGCGGCGAGGTGGGGGCCGACTATGTGAAGACCTCCACCGGATACGGCTCGGGCGGCTCGACCTGGGACGACCTTCGCCTGATGCGAGCTTCGTCGCCCTCGACGGTCAAGCTGAAGGCAGCCGGCGGAATCCGAACACTCGACGACATGATCCGGTGCGTCGAGGCCGGCTGCGATCGAATCGGCGCCTCGAGGACAGCCGAGGTTCTCGACGAACTCCGGAAACGTCTTGGCCTGGAGCCGTTCCACGTGGAACCGGCCTCGTCGAGCCGGGGACCGGGGTCGAATTACTGAGCGGCCCTGCCTCCGTCAATGGGGGAGCCGCGGCACGCCCGCCTCGATAACCTCGATCCCCTCTCCGTCGCCCACGATCAGCGTGTCACACAGGCCGATGAACAGGCCGGTATCCAGCACTCCGGCCTGGCATTGCAGACGCTCGTCGAGGTCGTCCGGATCGTCGAGCGCCTCGAAGTGGCAGTCGATGATCGCGTTGCCACCGTCGGTGAGAATCACCCGGCCCTTGTCGTCGCGCCGGATGGTCGTCTCGCCACCGATCGCCTGGATCCTTCGCTCGGTGTGAAGCAGGCCGAAGGTGCTGACCTCCACGGGGACCGGCATGCCGACGCCCAGCCGCTCGACTCGCTTGTCGGCCGTCAACAGGGTGACACGATGGGCCGACGACGCCGCGACGATCTTCTCGCGGAGCAACGCCCCTCCCCTGCCCTTGATCATCCGGAAGCGTCCATCGATCTCGTCGGCGCCGTCGAGACTGATGTCCAGCCGGTCGACCTCGTCCAGTTCGCGAAGCGGGAGGCCCAGCTCGCGAGCCAACGCGGCCGTGGATGAGCTGGTCGCCACACCGACGATCGCCAGCCGCTCCGAGGCCACTCGATCGGCCAGGTGCCGGACCATCAGCACCGACGTCGATCCCGAGCCGAGGCCAACGATCATCCCATCCCGGACCAGGCCCGCACCGGCTCGGGCAACGCGATCCTTGGAGGAATCGGTGTTCCTGGTCACGAAGACGGCTCCCCCGTACGGAAAGGATAGACGCAACGATCGACGCAAGCCGGACGCCTCGCCCGCCGGCTCGTCGAGAATCGCCCTGGCCGATGGCCGGGCTTTTGAATCGGGGCGACCAGATTCGAACTGGTGACCTCCTGCTCCCAAGGCAGGCGCGCTAACCAGGCTGCGCTACGCCCCGCTCTTTACCGCTGACACGCATGTTATTCCGGGGTCGGGTCTGTCGTCAAGCGAGCCCGTACTCCTTGATCCGCGACTTTCTCGGCCATCGAATCCGGATGGCGAAGCCTTCGCCCGGATCACGCTCGAGAATCCCGTCGTGGCTGGCGGCAATTCGGGCCAGAAGTGGGATCGCCAGCGGGTCGACCCGGGCGAGAGAAAGGCCCGGGTCGCGTCGGATCAGGCCGCCCGCGTGCTCGATCAGGTCCGGCGATCCGGTCCGGACTTCCTCACGCCACTCGATCTCAATCCAGTCGTCGCAGAGGCCCCAGGCGACTCGGGAAATGGTCGACGCCGGAGCGACCTCCGCCCGCCAGGCGGCAATCGCGTCGAGCCCCTGGCCCAGCAGATTCGGATCAAACTCCGCGAGTACGGCCGCCTCGGGCGGCTCCAGCCGAAGCGCCTGCCCCTTCGATTCGTACCACGACCGCCATCGGGGCGCATGCGTTCGAATCAGCTCATCGATCGAAGCCTCCATCTTTCGCATGTCCATCGGCCGGTAAATCGCCTGGAGCCGGTCGAAGAAATGCTCGACCTGCTTATACATCCCCTCGATATCGCCAAGGCAGTGCGGAACGGCTCCCCTCGCCTCGCGTCGAAAAAGATAAAGGCTCAACTTGATCCCGTTGAGCGAATTTCGACATCGGTGGCAAAAGCTGCTCAGGACTTGCCGGAGATGCTCCACCCGCTGGGCATCGTGAACGATGGCGAGCATTGAAGAGGATAGTCCCTCCTCCGCCGTTCCGTCGTGCGGTCGTGGACTCATGGTTCGAGACATCCGGATCGAGGGCGATCTTCGCCGAAACCCAGGCGTTCGCGGCCGGGGCGGCTGCACGAGCCATATCGGCTCAGGCTGGGGGGAACCCAGGTTGCAAAGGCGGTGCCGGGCTGGACCCGGACCTCTTGAATCTCCTAAGCCGCCGTCCACACGGCAGGTAGAGCGAGCTCACCCCCCTGCTCCGTGGTCAGGCTGCGGCCGAACCGGGAACGCGCGTTCTCTTGGAATCGGATCACCAACGAAAATGGGAAGCGCGGTGAGCCGGGAGCATCGCGTTGCGGGCCGGCACGAGCTGGCCAGACGTTCGACCCTCGGCCGGCCCGGCGCCGAGCAATTCTCGGCGGACCGGCCGTCCCTGTTCGATCGATCTTCAGAGTTCCTCGGGTGCCGGCAGCGCCGGCTGGTTCTCGGGCGCGGGGAGCTCCAGCCCAATCACCCGGGCGATCCGGTCGAGATCGTCCCGCGAGTGAAAATCGATGACAATCTGCCCGCGATCGGGCGTTCGGGCCCGAACAGCCACGGTCGCCCCGAGCCGATCGTTCAGAGCCTGCTCGAAGTGGTGGAAGTGCGGAGCGCGAGCCTCGGTCGCGTGCGCCGGGTCCTTGCGGACGCGGGTCCGGCTCGGTGTTGGAACGCCCGTCGTGACCAGGGCCTCGGTCTGTCGGACCGAAAGGTGCTCGGTGACGACTCGTCGATAGGCGACGATCCGCGTCTCCGTCTCCGCGAGACCCAGAAGGGCCCGGGCGTGCCCCTGCGTGATCTGGTTTGATCGGACGGCGCCCAGAACCTCCTCCGGAAGCTCGAGCAGTCGGATCAGGTTCGAGACTGTCGATCGGTCGAGGCCGAGTCGTCCGGCCAGTTCTTCCTGCGTCCCGCCGTACCGCCCGAGGTAATCCTTGAACGCTGTCGCCTTGTCGACGGCGTTCAGGTCCTCGCGCTGGAGGTTCTCGACCATCGCCAGCTCGAAGACCCGCTGATCGTCGAGGTCGAGAACCCGCGCCGGGATCTCGTGAAGCTGGGCCTCGATGCTGGCACGGAGCCGGCGTTCACCGGCGATGAGTTGATACCGAAGCCCGACCGCCCGGACGATGATCGGCTGGATCATCCCGTGCTGGCGGAGCGAGTCGGCGAGTGCGGCGATCTCGGCCGGGTCGAACTGCCGGCGGGGCTGGAACGGGTTCGCATCGACCTGGTCGACGGAGACCTGGATCAGCTCGGCCCCTTCATACGACGACGGCTCGAAGCCCCCCTCTTCACGCCCGAGCAGGGCTTCCAGCCCGCGCCCGAGCCGACGTCCCTTCACGCTGCTCACGGTCGATGTCCTCCATGACGAGACCGGTGGAAGCCCGGGCGTCGCGCCACGGATCGAGGCCCCTGCCCCGCCCCGATCGCGGGCCGCTCCGGGTCGGCCGGGATCGTATCGACGACCGCGCGGGGTGTAAAGTTCAGTTCTCAGGATGGTCGCCGCGAGCCATCAGCCGGCGGGCGTCCTCTTCGAGAGCCTCGCTGTAAGTAAGCGGGTACTCGGGCACCGCGTCGAGCCCCCGAAGTCGATCCGGGAGCGCGGAAAGCTGGTCTCGGCACCGGGCCCGGATCTCCTCCAGCCTCGGCAAGGGACCGGCCAACCGGCCGCTCCGGACGACCGGGACCAGCATCGGCTCGCCCTCGGCAGATTCATCGGCCCGGGTCACGTGGTCTCCGGCGAATCGGCCCTCGGCGTCTCGGCGCCGGTAGACCTGCTTCGCCATCGGGTACGTTTTCTTGCTCGGACTCAGCTTGTACCGCCCCTGGCCGTCGAGCTCGACCAGCTTGTAAACCATCGACATCGCCGGAGCATCGCGCGAGGTGATCAGCTCGGTCCCGATCCCGAAGCCATCGACGGGCGCTCCCGACTCGACGATCCTCGCGACCTTCTGCTCGTCGAGGTCGCCCGAGGCCATGATCTTCGTCCCGGTCCGGCCGTGCTGGTCGAGAATCGTCCGGGCTTGCCGGCTCAGCTCGACGAGGTCGCCGCTATCGATCCGGATCGCGGGGATCGGCGGCTCGATCGCGGCGGCCCGGCGAACGCCTTCGAGGGTGTCGTACGTGTCGACAAGCAGTGTCGACGACTCGCCGAAGACGCGCGCAAATGCCTCGAAGGCGGCGCCCTCGTCGGGGAACGACTGCACCCAGGAATGAGCCATCGTTCCGGTGGCGGGGATGCCAAGGAGCCGGGCCGCCTCGGCGTGGCTGGTCCCGGCGAACCCGGCGATGTAGGCGGCTCGCGCGGCGAGGAAGCCGGTGTGCGGGCCGTGGCCGCGTCGGGCGCCGAATTCCTGCAACGGCCGACCGCCCGCGACCGAGACCACCCGCGCCGCCTTCGAGGCCACCAGCGTCGGATAAGCGAGCGAGGCGACCAGGTACGTCTCGACCCACTGGGCCTGCGGGAGCGGCGCCTCGACCCGCAGAAGCGTCTCGCCCGGGAAGACAACCGTTCCCTCGGGGACCGCCCAGACGTCGCCCTCAAACCGCATCCGGCCCAGCTCGTCGACGATCGCCGGGTCGATCCCCCGAAAGACCGGCCATTGCCGCATCGCCTCGATCTGTTCGGCCGAAAACGCCAGCCGGAGCAGGTCGCCGATCGCCTGCTCCAGCCCGGCGAACACCAGGTAGGCCCGGTTCGCCGGCATCTTGCGCACGAAAAGCTCGAACGTCGCGGACTTGCCCGACATCCCCGAGGCGAGGTAGCCGACCATCATCGTCAGCTCGTAAAGGTCGGTCACCGGCCCGAGCGCATCGGGATCGGGCCAGAGGGAGACGGGCGGTTCGTGACTCATCGGGCATCTCCCGGTCGCTTCGGTCGGAGCAGGAACAGCGGGGCCGAGACGTCGATCGGCGTCTGGATCGGCGTCGACGGGTCGACATCAAGCAGGGTCGGCAGGTTCATCTTCGTCGGAATTTCGCGGACCAGCTCGAAGCTCGAGGACTCAGCCATCTTCCGGGCGCGCTCCGACCCGCCGGGACCGAGCATCGCCGAGTCGAGCAGAATCCAGGACCTCCGATCCGGCCCACTCACAAGCGCCTCGGGCGTCGCCTGAGGCGCGACCGGGACGACTCCCGAAAGATAGAACGTCACGGGCGGCCGGGCGTGGATCCGGAGCGTGGGGACGTTCTTCGGCAGCTCGGCCGCGATCGATCGACAGGCCAGTCGAAGCGAGTCCGACGATTCGAGCAGCGGGTGGGTCCAGGACGACCCCTGCCAGTTGCCGAATTCCGGCACGAGCGCCAGAACGAGGATCGTTTGGCCCCCGAAGAAGAAAGGATGACGTCCCACCGCGACACGCTCCACGGCGTACCGGAACAGGATGGCCGCCGCCCCGCCGACGAGCACCCAGGTGAGCCCCAGAAGCGGCAGCGTGAGCCGTGCGTAGGGATGATAGAAGGGCGTCAGCAGAGCCATCAAACCCCAGCCCACCGCAACCAGAGTGGCCGCCCGCGAGATCTCCCGACCAAACCGGATCGCCAGAACAATCAGGGCCGCCGCACCGCCGACAAAAGCCTCGATCGCGAACAGTAGAAACCCCGCGAGTCCGAACGCCTCCAGAAACCGGCCCGCCGAGAGGCGTCGAGAGCCGCCAATCCATCGGAATGAGCCCAGCACCCCGATCATCGTTCCGACGCTGACCAGCCCCATCCACTGCCGCCCTCGCATCAGGAGAGCATCCTCTCGGATCTGAATCCGAAGATGCCCCATCCAGGTCGATGGTCCGCCCATGTAGCTCCGATGGTGAGCCAGCAGCGCGGCGTATCCTCCGTGCGATTCGACGAACCCGAACCAGGGCAGATACACCACCGCCGCCACACCCGCCGCGAGCGCCCCCCATCCCCAGATTCGAGCCTGCTCGCGAGCGTTTCGCGCCTGGGGATGGGTCGCGATCCAGGCCGGCCCTTCGGGCGCCGCGCCCGCGCTCTACCTGCTTCACGAGCGCCTGATCGAATGGGACGCGCTGGGGGATGGCCGCGGCGAGA
>DAIDJI010000054.1:10886-14432 GCA_027451455.1 Planctomycetales bacterium
TTTCGTCGGTGTGACCTCGACCACCTTTACGAATACAAAAATCGTGAACGGCACCATGTATTACTACCAGGTCGCGGCGGTCGATGCCTCGGGGTCTGGAAACCGATCGGATGAAGCCCATGCGGGGGTTGCCCCCCGCGAGCCATCCGTTGTACTTGAAAAGCTGCGAGACGCCGACGGCGATCCCCAGCAAGACCGCCCGGAGAGCCCCAGGCCGCTCCAGGAACCGCTGCCCCATCCCGATCGCGACCAGCCAGAAGAACAGGAACGACGCATCCGTCAGGGCCATCCTCGAGAAGCCGATGTGCGGGCCCGACATCGCCGCCATCGCCGCCGCAGCAGCCCCTGCGCCCGGGCCAAAGGTCCTCCGGGCGAGCCAGCCGACGACGGGAATCGTCAGCGTTCCCATCGCGATCGAAACCAGAATGGCCGCGATGTCCCCGATTCCGAAGAGCCCGTAAGCGAGCCCGACGAGGTACGGAAACCCGGGCGGGGCGTACGAGATCAGCGTCGGGTCGATGCCGGCGACTCCTCTCGGCGAGAGGATCCAGGTGCCGGCCATCGCGTAGATCCCCTCGTCGAAGTGGACGAGCCCGAGGTGCCCGATCGACCACACCCTCAGCAATCCGCCGAGGAGCGTGAACGCGGCGATCACGACCGCCTCGTGACGGGGAATCGGATCGATGGACGAAGGATCGGAGCTCATGGCCGACGATTCTAACGGCGCGCTCCACCCCTGGTAAATCCGGCCCGCCCGATCTCCCACAATACCCTGCCCTGCCCCGGTTCCCCCGTTCCACGTGGAACGCCTCGATATGATCCGTTCTGGTAGAATCAGGCGGTCGAGGCATCAACTTCGCAGCGTTCGTCGTCGAGAAATGAGCCGCGGGGATTCATCATGGCCGTCGCACTGTTCACGGATCGTCGGATGATCGAGCATCGAACCCCGACCCCGCACCCCGAGCGCCCCGAGCGATTACAGGCCGTTTTGAGGCAGATCGAGCGGGCCGGCTACCACAACACCTGCCCCAGCTTCCCGATCCACGAGGCGACCGTCGAGGAACTGAGTCGGGTCCATGCGCCCGAGTATCTCTCGAAGGTGATTGAGCTCGACGCAAGGGGTGGCGGGATGCTCGATCCCGATACCTGGCTCCTCCCCGGAAGCCTGACCGCCGCGCGCCTGGCCGCGGGCGCGGCGATCGACGCTGTCTCCCACGTGATCGCCGGTCCCGACCGCCGCGCCCTCTGCCTGGTCCGTCCGCCCGGACACCACGCCCGGCCCGCCTCGGGGATGGGCTTCTGCATTTACGCAAACGTCGCCCTCGCCGCGGCCGATGCCCTCGCCCGGTTCGACCTGAATCGGATCCTGATCGTCGACTTCGACGTCCACCACGGCAACGGGACTCAGGAATTCTTCTACGACTCGCCCCGGGTTGGCTTTCTCTCGATCCATCGATACCCGTTTTACCCCGGGACCGGCGCCCGGGACGAAACCGGGACCGGGCCGGGCCTCGGCCACGTCAAGAACATCCCCCTGCCCTACGGGACAACGCGCCCGGACTACCACGCCGCGTTTCGAGCCGGCCTGGAGGAACTCGCCGATCGAATCCGACCCGAGCTGGTCCTCATCAGCGCCGGCTTCGACGCCCACGCCGAGGATCCCGTCGGCGACCTGGGCCTGGAGGTCGAGGACTTCGAAACGCTCACCCGAGCGATCGTGGCCGTCGCCGAGACGCACGCCAGCGGCCGGATCGTCAGCGTCCTGGAGGGCGGCTACAACGTCCCGATCCTCGCCGGAAGCGTCGACGCCCACCTCGACGGCCTGGGCGCGGAACGAGGGCGGATTTAAGCCGCGTTTCGAAAGCAGAAACGGCGGGTGGTACAAACCACCCGCCGCTCCTGAATGACCCCGACGGGATTCGAACCCGTGTTGCATGCGTGAAAGGCATGTGTCCTGGACCAGGCTAGACGACGGGGCCGTGTCCTGTCCGGCAGAATGAATGTAAACGCCGAATCCCCGGGCGGTCAAGGGATCCAGAGCCTCCGATTCTCCAGGAAGGGTTGCCGGTTGCGTGTCGAGGGCGAGAACGTTAGGGTATTCCCAGTTGATGGACCAAACCCACCACGTCGACGACCTCGAGAGTTGAACCGATGACCCGCATCCTCATCATCACCGGCGACGCCGGCGAGGCGCAGGAAATCTACTACGCCAAGTATCGACTCGAAGAGGAAGGGTGGCAGGTCGATATTGCCGCCCCCGAGAAGCGAGCCTTCATGTCGGTGGTCCACGACTTCGAGCCGGGCTACGATACCTACGTCGAACGCCCCGGCTACCGCGTGGAGGCCGACCTGGGCCTCGACGACGTCATCGCCTCGAATTACGATGGCCTCGTCCTACCCGGTGGCCGCGCTCCAGAATACCTGCGCAACCGTCCGAAGGCCGTCGCGATCGTCCGCCACTTCGTCGAGACGGGCAAGCCGATCGCGGCCAACTGCCACGGTCCCCTGCTCGTCCTGGCCGCCGGCGGCGGGCCGGGACGGACCATGACCTCCTACCCCGAGCTCGAGCCCGACGTTCGCGTCCACGGCGCCGAATTCGTCAACCGAGAGGTCGTCGTCGACGGAAATCTCGTCTCCGTCCGAGGCTGGCCCGATAACGGACCCTGGATGCGGGAATTCGTCCGGATCATGCGAAACCGGAAGAGTTGACACCCATTCCCACCGGGGCGCAGCGTCTCACGACTGCGCTCCGGCCGGCTGGCCATCGCAATCTCTTCTTTTCAATGGAAGCGACCTTCGAGTATACCCCGGGCCGGTCAGTCCTCAGACCGTCCAACCTTCGCGCCCTGGTCTGCCGACCGGGCCTGGTTCTGAATCGCTTCGTACACCTCGCGACGATGCACCGTCACGTCCTTGGGGGCCTCGATGCCGAGTCGCACCTTGTCCCCCCGGATTTCGATCACGGTCACCGTGACGTTGTCATTGATGATGATGCTCTCATTCTTCTTGCGCGAGAGAACCAGCATTGCCGTTCCCCTCTGGGGCTTTGCGCTCGGCGCGTACATCCATTGCTGTGAGCCAACAGGAGACCGGGAAAGGACGGGATGCCGTTCTCGCCGGTGAATCCCCGGCGTTGCGCAGACCGCCTTCATTCAACTGTACATGCTGAAACGACCCGGTCAAGGGGATGGGTTTTTTTTTCATCGGCTCCCGCACGGTGAATCTTAAGTGATTCGTGCAGAATATCCCGCTCCACGCAAGGAGATGCGTTCGTCTTCCAGGTCTCTGGCCGACCGATGGAAATCACGAGAGCGAGAGTCTGGTCACTCATCCTGTGTGGACGAGCAATATCGGCGGTATAGGGGACCAAGGCCGAGGTCGTAGATTTCGGCCTCGATATCCTCGTTGCGGCCTGAGTGGATCGTCTCGCGAAGTTCGAGGATCAGCAGTTCGATGAACTTGGCCCGGGCCCGCTGAAGGCTCTTGCGAAAGGCTTCAGGGCGGACCGGGCTCTTGATGATCTCGGCGAGCTTCTGGGCGATCTCC
>DAIDJI010000055.1 GCA_027451455.1 Planctomycetales bacterium
CAACTTCGAGATGACCCGCACCCTCTTCCACGATCCGCGCTGAGCCGAGGCCGGATGATCTCACGCTTCGAACGCCGGGCGGCAACGCGTCCAGGCGATGGCCAGGCCACGCCGGAGCTTGGTCAGCCAGATATCGGCGAACTTGGAAACCAGCTCCGGACTTCTCTCGGCCATGCGCCCCACCGTCGCCCTCGCAGGGCCGTCGACCCTCCCTCGAAGATCCTGGACCAGCAGGGTCCCGACCAGCCGGGCGAGCTCGACGGATGGGGCCATCCGCGACCAGGCGAGGAACACTCGACCCGCGGCGTAGACCAGCATGCGATCCTCCGAGAAGATCGCGGGGACCAGGTAGGGATTCCGGCGCAGGGCATCCCCGACCTCGCTCCATCGTTGGACGGCGGCGGCCCTCAGCAGGTCCCCATCGAAGTCGGTCCATTGCCAGGCCGCGTCGATCGCGCGGACGGCCCGATCCCGCCACTGCTCGATCTGGTCCGCCTGGAAGAATACCGACGGCGCGGGCGGCGCGAGCCGTGAGAGCGAGCGCCAGACGTTGTCGGCGTCCCCGGGCTCGATCGACGCCGCAAGGTATCTCGCGGCGATCCAGTCTCCGGCGCCGGCGCGTGCCTCGGCCTCCGGGCAATCCTCGAACGGCACGGGGGTGAACCATGCCTTCGCAATCTCGGGGTACTGGCGGCGGTATCGGTAGACGCTGATGACCTCTGCCTCCGAGTTCTCGCCTTGATACCCGACCCGGCCCAGCAAGGTCAGCCACTCGTCGGCGTCATTCTCGACGCCGAACTCCAGGCGGATGAACTCAGCGGCGGGGCTGGTAAGCTTCTCCCCCCGGAACCGGTTCGCGGCGTCGATCCAATCCTCCCGGCTGGCCCAGGTGTCGGAAGCCGGGTCGTAGAGCATCGGGTCGAAGTAGGCGTGGAGGACATCCCGATCCTCGAGGTATCGATCGAGGACCGAGCAGGCGATCCGATCCACGCGGGCCGGGTCGAGCTCGGCAATCGTCGGGATCGGGACGGGCGGCGGTGCCGGGGGCCGCAGGACCGCCGTCCTCGGCTCGGGCAGCCTCTCGGGCCGTTCCGACGGCAGGGCCCCGGCGACCTCCTCCGCCAGCCCCGGATTCGCGGACAGGAGGTCCCGGACGGCCTCACTCGCCGTCCCCTGCCGGAGGGCCTCGGTCAGGGGCTTGCCGAGATCGAGGGTGGCCTCGCGCACCTCTCGCCCGTAGCGAAGCCGGGCCCGCTCGTCCTGGACCAGGAAGCCGAGTTGCGGGAGGGCCACCCGGAAGGCGGCGATCACCCGGGCGCGGTCGGCGTTGAGCCTCTGGAACTCCGAAATCAGGTCGTCTCCCGCCTGCTCCGGCCCATCCCGACGGATGCTCGCCACCAGGTCGCGCGACCGGGGATAAATGCGATAGCTGTCCAGTCTGTCGTCGAACTCGATCTCCATGAAGCGACCGACCATTTCCAACGACGCCCTGGCCTCCGGAAACGCGGCGGCAAAGCGGGTCAGCGCCCGGCCAATTCGCCCTTTGGGCTGGACGAACTCGGCGATCTCCTCCGAGCGGAGAAGCCGGCTATCCTCCTCGGCCTCACCGCAGCGATGGATCGCCTTGCACAGGCCCATCATGGCGAGGACGGCCATGGGTTTGTCGGCGATGGCAGGCGACTCGTCCAACCAGGGAAGTTCGACGGAAGGATTGCCTTCCCTCGCCAGGTATCTTTGGATCCGCCTGGCGCTGGGCGCCCGGACGATCGAGTGCGCGAAGACGCCGCGCACGGCGGCGACCAGTTCGTCCGACCCGACAAACCTCGCCGTGAGCGAGGCGCCGACGTGCAGATCCGAGGAGACCGGCCCCATCTGGATCAGCCATCGACCATTCCGGAGGCGTACCGTCCGGACGCCCCTGTCGGCGAGGTGGTGTCGGATGGCGTGGATCGCCCGGGATCGGAGCGCATCGAGTCGGTCGTATTCCTCCAGGATCGGCCCGAGCCCGGCATCCCCAGTCGTCGGCACGGGGGCCGAGGAGAGCGGATCGTCCGGCAGCAGCCACCAGACGTCGTACCCATCGCGGAACTCGATGCTGATCCCATCGGTACCGACGTCGATGATTTTGGAATCGATCGCCTCAAGGCCGGCGCGCAGGCGGTCGAGAGACTCCGACATGAGATTACCCTCGGAGATTGGGGGCTGGGATCGACTCGAACACCGCCATCTGAGTCGGCGGGCCGAGTGCCTCGTCTTCCGGTCCGACCGGCTGGAACCGGACCGCGTAGCCGAACCGACCGGCGATCCCTTCCGCCCACTCCTCGAATTCGCGACGGGTCCACTCGAAGCGGTGGTCGGGATGGCGGAGGCGATCCGGCCCGACGTCCGCCCAGGTCGCGTTGTACTCGCGGTTCGGGGTCGTCAGCACGATCGTCCCGGGCCGGGCGTGCTCGAAGAGGACCCGCTCGAACGCCGAGAGCCGGGGAGGGTCCAGGTGCTCGACCACCTCCACCACCGCCGCCGCATCGAAGCCCTCCAGCCGGCGATCCCGGTAGGTCAGCGACCCGTGCAGCAGCTTCAGCCGGGCGGCCTGCTTCTCGGGCTTCCGGTCGAGCTTCAATCGGTCGCGGGCGATCTCCAGCGACCGGATCGAGACGTCCAGCCCGACGATCTCCTCGAAATGCCGGTCGTTGAGCAGTTCGCGCAACAGCCTCCCCTCGCCGCAGCCGAGGTCCAGCACCCGACGCGCACCGGTCGCCCGGATCGCCGCCAGGACCGCCCCGATCCGCTGGTCGTGCAGGCGGATCGGACGCTCCAGGACCTCCTCGACCCGGTCGCCGGACCTCGGCACCTCGGCTGCCCCATCGGCCTCGGACGGCTCCTCCTCCTGCACCAGCCGGGCAAGCGCCTCGCGATAGAGACCGGGCTGGAACTTCAGGTAGCGGCGGGCGATCGTTTCCCGCTCAGGATGATTCGCGAGCCAGCCCGCTCCCCGGGCCAGCAGCTTCTCCATCTCGTCGGGGCCGATGTAATAGTGCTTGGCATTGTCGAAGACCGGGATCAGCACATAGAGGTGAGACAACAGGTCGGCAAGGGTCGACTCGCGACGGAGCCTCACCGAGAAGTACGGGCTCTCGCCCCACTCCGGAAATCGGTCGTCGAGCGGGTGCCGGATCGCCTCGACCTCGTAGCCGATCGGCTCGAAGACCGCCCGGAGGAACGATTCTCCGCCCCGGACCGGCAGTACGTCGAGCCGGGCCTCCAGCGGGATCGGCGCCTGGACCAGCTCGGGACGGGACTGGCAACGCCCCTGGAGCGCCGAGCCCAGCACCTGCGCGATCGCGACGCTCAGGAACGAGGAGGCCACATACGGCCGGTCGTTGACGTACTGCGAGAGCAAGCCCTCGCCAGCCCCCCTGCCCCGGACAATCCCCACCGGGTCCACATCCAGGAGCAGGCAGGCCGAGCATCGATCCTCGGACGCCTCGGGATAAAAGACGTGCGCCCGGCCGAAGCTCAGGTCGTACGACTGGAACCGCCCGGGGTGCTTGTGCAGCAGAAAGCCGAGGTCGGTCGCGGGCCGGTGCGTGGTCGTGATCGTCAGCAGCATCCGCGTCTCCTCGAACGGGTGGCTCCATCCCACAAATCCTAAACGATCAACTCTCCGGGCGTCGAACGACCTCGCGACCTCGGTGGGTTCCAGGTCCCGCTGCAACTTGCAGCATCTTCCGGCATTCCTGCACACGAAATAGTCTTCCGCCGGTCGGCCCCGTCGCTGGACCGGTGAGATCGTCCTCCATTTCCAGATTTCGTCGAAAAATCGTAATGCCTTATTTTATGGGGATTTCCAGACAGAAATCCCAGCCGGAAACGGCCCCTTTTTGGGGTCTCGAACCGTTCTGGCATCGCCCTTGCTTTTATCCTCTCTCGTCGAAAACGAAGTGGCGATCACAAGCAGAAACGACAAAGAATCGGGCAGATTTCTTCACATACAGGAAACCAACCTCGCTGGCGACGGCCTCCAACGACCTTGGATGAGCCCACCGCCAAAAGGAGGGCGGGAAGCCTCGCACGACCCCCCGCCCTCCTTTCCTACACCCGACGCCCGGAACGGCCGCGATCGGCCTTCCCGGGCGGACGAACCAACCGGCCAGTTCTCGGATTTCGTACGACGAAGGGAGAGGTCGTCGTATGGAATCCGTAGCTGGTCGGTTTTTTCTTTTCGAAAGCGGGGCGCCGCTTGCCCATCGCGCTGAGATCGTCGACACTATCGGCGGCCGTCCCGACCCCGATACTGACCCGATCACCTTGCGAATCGAGACGATGACGGATCCTCTATCGCCCCCCACCGACGAGATGCCTCCGATATCCCGGGCCCGGCGTTCGTTCCTGAAGGCGACGGCCGCGGCGATCGCGGCGCCGGTGCTGACGGGCGGTCGGGTGCGAGCCGGATCGACCCGGCCGATGATCGCCTACGTCGGGACGTTCAGCTCGCCGCTCCGTGATGTCCTGCCGACGCAGGTCGACCTGCCCCCTGGCAACGGCCGGGGCATCCATCTGTTCCGGGTCGATCGCGAGTCGGGCACGCTGACGCCCGCGGGCGTCCACGAGATGGGGACCAGCCCGAGTTGCGTCGTCGCCAGCCCCGACGGCTCGCGCCTCTATTCCGCCAACGAGACCGATCACTCGGGCGCTGGCAAGGAAGGCTCCGTGGCCGCCTTCGCCATCGATCGGGCCGACGGGCACCTGGAGCCGATCAACGCGGTTCGATCCGGGGGCGCGGGGCCGACCTACATCAGCCTGCACCGGTCCGGGCGATTTCTGCTGGTCGCCAACTACTTTGGCGGCTCGGTCGCCGTCTTGCCAATCCGGAAGGATGGCGGCCTCGGCGATCCGACCGACGTGAAGCAGGATGCCGGCACCATCGGCCCGACCCGCGCCACGCATGCCCCGCCGGGGAGCTTCGCCGTGAGCGGGCACGACCGGACCCACGCGCACATGATCCAGGCGGATGCCTCCGGCCGATTCGTGATCCACGCCGACCTCGGGCTGGATCGCCTCTACATCTGGAAGTTCGACGACCGCCGCGGCGTCCTCTCGCCGAACGACCCGCACGAGGTCGTACTGCCGTCCGGCGACGGCCCCCGCCATTTTGCCTTCCACCCGAACGGAACGTGGTTCTACTCGATCCAGGAAGAGGGTTCCACGGTCGTCCTCTTCGATTACGACTCCGAAAAGGGCCGGCTCGCGCCCCGTCAGACCGTTTCGACCCTCCCACCCGGGGCCGTGGGGACGAATTTTTGCTCCGAGATCCTGGTCTCGGCCGACGGCCGGTTTGTCTACGCCGGAAACCGCCTGCGCGACAGCATCGCCGTTTTCGCGGTTGGACCCAACGGCCGATTGACCTTCGTTGGCGAGGAATGGACCCGAGGCGATTACCCCCGCAGCTTCGCCTTCGATCCCGACGGCCGATTCCTGTATTGCTGCAACCAGCGCGGGGATAACGTCTCGATCTTCCGGGTCGATCGCGCGACCGGGAAGCTGGAATTCACCGGCCATCAGGCCGCGGTCGGCAACCCGTCGAGCCTCGTCTTCGTCGAGCTGACCGCCGGATGAGCGCCCGAGGCGGCCTGGCACGAGGAATCCCTCCGGAATTTCCGTGATTTTGCACAGACATGGAACGTCGATTTCCGAGGAGGGAAACCGACGGACATTTCTGGAGTCCCCGGTCGACGTTTCCAGGGGTCACCCGTAGTGGGACCGGCCGCGGCAAGAGGAGTAACAGGCCCGCGGCGTGCGTCCTCATGTGCAGGGGTTTGGCGATCGTGGCGGATCGAGGGCAAGGCGACGTCCGGATCCCCTCGGCGCCGAGTCGGTTCGGGCGGGTGGCGCCGCGGGGCCCGGTGGGCGAGCAGGAGGCGCGGCGGTTGGCGGGCCTGGGCGGGCGGATCGGTCCGGGCGTCGGGAGATGCGGTCGGACAGATGTCGATTTGGCTTCTGACCCTTTTCTCCCGCCTCGAGCTTGCCGACGCCGAAGCCTTCCACGCCATAGCCCAATTCAACGACCAGCACATCGGCGTCAGAGGTAATGAGAAGGGTGGGATCGCTGAGGTTCTGATGTTTATATGCGTTTGCTATCCCCCGGACGCGCTCTAGGGCATCGCATCGCAGGGACGTGGTGCCGGGGAAGAAGCATAACGCTGAAACGTCAGCCCGGATCGAGCACTTTGAGCGGTTGATCTCCTGGACCGCGCGGGCGGTCAGACCGTCGATGGCGATAGCGAGTTCAGCCGCCTTGCGCTTCGCCGCCCTCGCGGAATCCACCCACGTGTCAGGATTGTTCGGATGAGCATCATATGCCTCGCTCAATCTTCCTTCAGCCGCCCCGTAATCGACAGCGGCCGGAATGACGTTGTGCATCAAATGGCAGGTTGTGTTTGCAAGCATAGGTGTTCTTGCGTCGGGTTGATAGAGCACAGAAGCCGCCGGTATCGCAGGCGGCGTCCATCAAGATTTAGGTTCAGGGGATTCAAGCGTGACAGCGCTTGAGTCAGCCGACCTTCAGGTGACGGCATTTCAGGGCCGTCTGCCAAGAGAGAGGGCTACTCCTCCTCGAACGAGACCTCAGTCTGCCTGTTCATCATCATATCGCTGTTCTCGATGTCGTCCATGCAGCCCGCCCAGTCATTTTCGAGATCGCCGAGCTCGTCGTAATGCCCGATGATTTCCATGCCGTCTCTTGGCTCGAACGGAAGCACGTCGCGCCGCCGTACGGCAGCATCACCCCCACGGAGAAGCACGTAGCTCCCATCTTCGAGTTGGACGGCCTGATAAAGGCCGTCGCTGGTGTGGCATACCTGAAGGACTGCTGCGATGCGTCTGGCTTGCCCGGTCATGGCTGCGCCCTCGCCGGATGCGAATCGACCATCACGACAATTGATACATATGTACATAATATGCTGTGTCGGACAGTCATGCAAGGCGGGTGCGCGCCGACGGTCAGGAATGGCGGTTCGGATCATCGACCGCCAAGCCTTCGACGGTGGCGGCGTCGTTGAGGGCCTGGTCGGCAGAGATCAGCGTCACCGCTGCGAAACCGGCATCCTGCTCCTTGCGGTTGATTTCAAGGGCGGCGGCGAGCTGGACGGCGTCGTAGGCGCGCAGCGTGTGCGCGTTTGCCAGCCTTGCCGCCTCGTTCAGCAGGGCGGGCGTGATCTCGATGACGGTGTACCGGCCGTCGAGATGCTGGCGGAAGCGGCGCAGAAGCGACGACGCTCGCGATGGGGCGAGGGGTGGCGTTCCCTTGCGGCGGCGGGCAATGGCCGAGGTCACCTCGACGACCGTGATGCGGGCGATGTAGATGCTCGTCGAAGGGTAGTGACGGGTAAGGCGGCGTACCCAGGCGGTGCCGGTTTCCCGGACATAGCGCTTGACCAGGGCGGAAGAATCGACGAAGTAGGCCCGGTATGCCGCCGCCACTGTCAGCGCCGCTCGCGAATGATGGTTTCCGACAACGGCTCGCCCTCAATAACGATGGGCTGGTCATCCGGGTCGTCATCGTCGGCGTCGAGGGCGGGATCGGGCAGGTGGGTGATGAGGCCAATGCTCAGTAGGTGCTGGTTGAATTCGTCGCGCGTCATCGGCTTCTTCGCGGGCTGCGGAGCGGCCTTGGCGCGTTTGGCCTTCTTGGCGGCTGGCCGGGCAAGGGGCTTGGCTGGCTTGGCCAACTCGTCGTCGATCTGCTGGCGGAGGCGGCGCATCTGCTCGGGCGGCAGGGCCTTGATCTGGCTCAGGAGCTGGTTAAGTTCGGGCTGGGTCATGGGTCTATACGCGTAATTACTTCGTCATTCCTGATTTACAGATTACCATGGCCGGGAGAATTTGCCAAGCCGGGCGGTGCACCCGAAGGGCCGAGCTGCTAGGGTGCATGGCCGTTGCGCGGTGCCGTTCGGCTGAATCTCAAGAAGCAACGGGACATGCCAAGAAAACTCACCCGTCAGCAGGCCATGATTGAGATGCTCGATGCGATGTGTCCAGCCGGACCTTACCAGACTTACGATCAAGCGGTGAAGATCGCGGCCGTCTGCAAGGCGGTTGCCGCTCTCTACGAAAAGGGCGGCGGACTACATCCAACCAGCGCTTTGGGCTTTGCCGTGAAGCCCGCCTCCTTGAAGAAAGCGTTCGAGGCGGCGACCAGGATTCCCGCCAATCAGGATGCCTGTGGGGCAAAGGAGGCTATTATAATCGGCAGATCCTTTATATTCTGATGCTATCAAACATAAATCCCTGTTATCTGTCGTGCTTCCCGACAAGTAAAGGAAACGAAGGGTTGCGAGACAGGCGGGTATCCCATCACGCAGAGGTTATCCGGCACAAAGGGAGCACGCAATCAAACTTGGCCGCCTCGCCGGTCAAAGGCTTACCCCGCCAGTAACTTCTCAAGGGATTCTCTCACTTCGAGTTTCGCAGAAGAGAGAGCGTACCGCGAGCGGCCCGGCGGGTGAAATCTGTCCCGCTGGGTCGGTCGCAAGGTCGCGGATAACCCGGGAACCCTGGGCCGGTCGGCTCCTCAACCCGTCCGGCTGAGAAGCTCGAAAATCTGGGCAATCCAGGTCTTTAGTGAGGACCGGTTTTCCAACCGCCCCCTTGGTTTTCTCCTCTTAACGGCTCCAATCTCGGAGGGCGGTCCCATTGATTTGCCGGGGCGGCGGGCGGAGACTATCGGTCTGACCGAGGAGGACCCTACCATGATTCGACCGATCGATCCGGCGGCGCGGGCCGGCCGGCTGCTGGCGTTCTGTCTGATCCTGTCGGCGATCGCGACGCCCGAGGCGCTCGCCGGGGAGCCGGACGCCTACCTGGCGTTCGTCCGGGCGCGGGGCGTTGCGGTTCGCGAGGGCGATACACCGCTGAAATCGATCGAGGAATGGAACGCACGGCGCGCCGAGATCCGGCGGCGGATCACCCTCGCGATGGGGTCCGTTCTCGATCCTCCTCCGCCGCTCGATCCAGTGCATCACGGTACCCTCGACCGCGACGGATACCTGGTCGAGAAGTGGACATTCCAGACGATGCCCGGCGTCCGGATGACGGCCAATCTCTACGTCCCCGACGGCAAGGGTCCACATCCGGCGGTCCTCTCCGTCCACGGCCATTTCGCCGGGGCGAAGCAGGACCCGACCGTGCAGACCCGTTGCATCGGAATGGCCCGACTGGGGTTCGTCGTCCTCTCGGTCGACGCCTTCGGCGCCGGCGAGCGGGGGATCGGCAAGGCGCTCGGCGAGTACCACGGCGAGATGACCGCCGCGACCCTCTTCCCCGCCGGGCTGACCCTCGCCGGCTTGCAGGTCTACGAGAATTCGAGAGCGCTGGCCTTCCTCGCGACCCGGCCCGAGGTCGATGCCCACCGCGTCGGCGTCACCGGGGCGAGCGGCGGCGGCAACCAGACGATGTACGCGATCTCCCTGATCGACGGCCTGAAGGTGGGCGTGCCGGTCTGCTCGGTCGGCAATTACCACGCCTACCTCGGCGCTGCGTGCTGCCTCTGCGAGGTCGTCCCCGGCGCCCTCACGTTCACCGACGAATGGGGCGTGCTCGGCCAGGCGGCACCGAAGCCGCTGATGATCGTCAACGCGACCCGAGACGCCCCGCAGTTCTCGGTCGCCGAGGCAAAGAAGACGCTCGCCGGCCTGGAGCCGCTCTATCGGCTTTACGATCGGACGGACAACCTCCGGCACACCCTGATCGAGTCTGGGCACGGCTACAACAAGGAGATGCGCGAGGCCGCTTACGGCTGGTTCGCCCACCACCTGAAGGGCCAGGGCGACGGCTCGCCGATCGCCGAGCCCGAGTTGAAGACCGAGCCCCCCGAATCGCTCCGATGCTTCCCCGGCGAGACGCGGCCCGACGACTTCGTCACGCTCCCGAGGTACGCGGCGACGATCGGGCGGAAACTCCTCGAATCGCGACCGATCCCCGACAACTTGGCCGGCTGGAAGGCCGAGGCGGATCGTCGACGCTCGGCGCTGGCGCGGCGGCTCGGGCTGGTCGAGGGCCGGGGGCCGGGCTTGGTCGTCGGCGAGCGGGGCGTCACGTCGATCGAATTCGAGCCCGAGCCGGGAATCCGGCTCTCGGGGAAAGTCGGGCCGACACGCGGGCGCGAAGCATCCCGAGCCATCCTGCTGGACCTCGAAGGCTCCGCCCACGCTGACGCGGGTCCAATCGCCGACACGCTCCGCAAGGCCGGCTGGTCGATCGTTACGCTCGACCTCCGTGCCACCGGGCGGCATGCCCCGATCCACAACGCCGTCGGCCAGGCGCCCGACCACAACTCGGCCGAGTGGGGCCTCTGGATCGGGCGTCCGCTGCTCGGCCAGTGGGTCACCGATGTCCGCCGGCTGCTCGATGTGCTGGAGACATCGGGCCAGGCCGAGACGACCGCCGTGATCGGGATCGGGCCCGCCGGGCTGGTCGCGCTGGCCGCCGCGGCGGTCGACCCGCGGATCAAGAGCGTCGCGGCTATTGGAACGATCTCGTCCCTCGTCTCCGACAGCCCCTATCGCGGCCAGCGGCTCGGGACGATCGTCCCGGGGATGCTGGTGGACGTCGGCGACGTCGCCCACCTCGCGGCCCTGGCCGCACCGCGCCGGGTCGTGATCGCCGGAGGCGTCGGGCCGGACGGGAAGCCGATCGACGGTGATTCTCTCCGACATGCCTACGCCCCGGCGGTACGCGTCTTTGGAATGCTCGGGAGCAAAGGGGCGCTCCGGATCCTCAATCACGACGATCCCGCGCGGATCGAGCAGGCGCTCCGGTGAGCCGCGGTTCGATCCTTCGAGGGTGAGGATGGCCGACAACCTTGGGTCCCGTCATTTTAGCCCGGCGACCGCGTACACCAGGCAGCCCCAGGCGATCGGCCAGGTGGCCAGCAGCCAGAGACCGGCGCGGTGGGTCCAGTTCGGCGAGTCGGCCGGTCCCGGGGTCGGGCCGACCAGGCGGGAGCCGGCCGCGGCGGCGATCGGGACCAGACCGAAGATCAGGACGTCGGCCGGGCCGAACTCGCGCAGCCGGGCCGGGATCACGAAGAGGCCGAGGACAATCCAGTAGCCGCCGACGAGCAGCCAGGCCCATTCGGCCCAGGTTCTTGGATGGGTTCCGTCGGCCGGCCGACCCAGCAGGATCGGCCCGCTCATCGCCAGGCCGAGCCAGAGATACGCCGTGATCGCCGGGACAAAGAGGCGCGTCGGCGGCGGGTCTTCCGGCCAGAACGCGCGGACGAAGATCGAGGCCATCCCATAGCCGACCACCATCGCCAGGAGGTCCCGGATCCGGAACCGGGTCCGAGCGGTCGCGGTCGCCTCGGGATTCATCCGATGCCTCGCCTCTCGGAGACTCGGCCTGAGCCTCGCCCGATGGGCCGGCTCGTTGAGGTTCTCAGTTCAACACGACAAGCCCCAGGCCACACTGGATCGGCCAGGCGATCGCCAGGACCAGTCCGATCCGATTCGTCCAGGGGCCGACCTCCACCCGCGCCGCCTGCTCGGGCGAAACCATGACCCAGGTCGTCCAGACCGCCCCGAGTGCCGTGAGGCTCGTAAGGCCCAGGCCGACGACCAGCGTCGCGGCGAACAGGGGACCGGACAATAACTCCGCCGATATCCCGAAATGCTGACGGAGGCAGATCGGTTCGAGCATGATCGAGGGACGACGGGGGCGACGATGGGGCCGCAGTTGAGATTCGGTGTGATCGGCGAGGCGTGGCGATTGTATCGGCGACACTGGTGGACCTGGTCGACGGCGATGCTGATCGTCATGGTCGCCGAGGCGATCCTGGGCTCGCTGCTCTTTGAGGCGTTCGGGATGCGATGGCCGGGGCATCACGGGGGCTTTCGGCTCCCGATCGTTCCGCACCTGAGCGCGCTGGCGTACGTGGGGACGGTGGCCGTCATCTGCATTGGACTTGGCGGGATGATCCGGATGGCGAGCCGACAGGTCCTCACCGGCGAGGTTCGGATCGAGGACCTTTTCTCGGTCGTCGACGTCGGCTTCCATCTGCTCGCCGGGGCGGTCTTTTATGCGGCCGCGACGTTCCTGGGTGCGATGCTCTGCGTCGTCCCGGGCGCGATCGCCTCGGGACTCCTGATGTTCACCCTTCCCCTGATCGTGATCGCCCGACGGCCAGCGACGGAGGCCGTCAGCGAGAGCTGGCGCGCTCTCGCTCCGCAATGGCTGGCGGCGACCATCTTCCATCTGGTGCTCGGGGTCGTCGCGGGCATTGGATCAGCCATTTGCGGCATCGGGCTGCTGGTGACGGGGCCGCTCTACAGCCTCTCCATCGCCATCCTCTTCCACGAGTTCTACGAGCCGACCCGGCCTACCTTCCGAAAGAAACCGCCAATCGACCCGTACCCCGGCTTTTGAGACCGGCGTCTGGGATCCGGTCTCCGGGCGCGTTACAACGACGATCATCCGCCCGCGCTCAAGCCCCTGGATCCCAACGATGACGCTGCCTCTCCTGCGAACCACAACGCTGATCCTCGCGATGGCCGCCATCGCTCACGGTCAACCTCCCGAGCGCGAAGGCGGTTTCTCGCCCGAGGAGGCCGCCCGGCGAATGGTTGTCCCGCCCGGGTTCCGTGTCGAGGTCTTCGCGGCCGAGCCGATGGTCCGCCAGCCGGTCGCGGCCTGCTTCGACGAGCGCGGGCGGACCTGGGTCGTCGAGTACCTCCAGTATCCCAACCCGGCCGGATTGAAGCCGGTCACCGTCGACCAGTATCTCCGGACCGAGTACGACCGGATCCCCGAGCCGCCGCCCCGAGGTCCCAGAGGTGCCGACCGGATCAAGATCCTCGAAGACACCGACGGAGACGGACGGACCGATTCGGCGAAGGTCTTCGTCGACGGCCTGAACCTGGCCTCGGCGGTCGCCGTCGGTTACGGAGGCGTCTTCGTCGGCCAGGCGCCTTATCTCCTCTTCTACCCCGACCGAGACCACGATGATCGACCTGACAGCGACCCCGAGGTCTTGCTGACCGGCTTCGGGCTTCAGGACGCGCATGCGGTTGTCAACTCGCTCGCCTGGGGACCCGACGGCTGGCTCTACGGCGCTCAGGGGAGCACCGTCACGGCCCGAATCCGAGGCGAGGAGTTCCAGCAGGCGATCTGGCGCTATCATCCGCGAGATCACCGGTTCGAGGTCTTCGCCGAGGGAGGCGGCAACACCTGGGGCCTCGACTTCGACGCCGGAGGCCACGCCTTCGGCAGCAGCAACGGGGCCTACATCACGTTTCACATGGTCCAGGGCGGATACTACGTCAAGGGGTTCGCCAAGCACGGCCCGTTGCACAATCCCCGCGCCTACGGGTATATCGGCCCGATCGCCTACCGGGGAACGAAGGTCGGCGGACACGTCACGCCCGGCGGGATCATCTACAAGGGAGACGCCTTTCCACCCTCGTTTCAGGGGGCCTTCATCGGCGGCAATCTGCTCTCCAACGCCGTCTACTGGCATCGGCTCCAGCGCGATGGATCGACGTTCGCCGGCCGGCACGGTGGGACGCTCCTCGATGCCCGCGACCGATGGTTCCGGCCGATCGATCTACTGACCGGCCCGGATGCCGCCCTCTACGTCGTCGACTGGTACGACCGGCGAGCCGCCCACCTCGACCCCCGCGACACCTGGGACCGATCCAACGGGCGGATCTACCGCCTCGCTTACGGCAAACGTCGAAAGGTTCCGCCGTTTGACCTCGCGAGAAAGTCGTCCGCCGAGCTGGTCGCGATGCGGACCGATCCCAACGACTGGTTCCCGGCCGAGGCCCGCCGCATCCTGGCCGAACGCCGAGATCGCTCGATCGTTCCGGAACTCAGACGCCTCCTCGAATCCGATCGAGACCCGGTCCTCTCACTCCGCGACTTCTGGGCGCTTGATCTCAGCGGAGGACTCGACGACCCGACCGCCCTCGGGCTGCTCGACCACCCGGTGGCCGGAGTTCGTCGATGGACGATCCGACGCCTCGGCGACGATCATCGGATGACCCCGACCATCCGCGATCACCTCGCCAAACGGGCTGGATTCGAGCCCGATGCCGACGTCCGAAGTCAGCTCGCCTCCAGTTGCCAGCGATGGCCCGCTGCCGACGCCCTGCCGATCGTCGCCGCCCTCCTGCGCCGGGATGAGGACCACCGAGACCCACACCTCCCAATCCTGCTCTGGTGGGCCTGCGAAAGGGCCCTCCGCCAGAATCGCGAGGCCGTCGTCGCCATGCTCTCCCGCCCCGAAATGCAGTGCTCGCCCATCGTCGTTGAATCGATCCTGGAGCGAGCGGCGCGAGCCCTCGCTGCCGAGCCCGACCTCGATGCCGCTGCCCAGTTGCTGCAAGCGGCGAAGGACC
>DAIDJI010000056.1 GCA_027451455.1 Planctomycetales bacterium
CGGATAGAGAAAGCAGGACCAAGAATATCCGCCGGCTTTCCGATGATGAGCCCTGGGGCGGTCGGGATGCTTGAGCCGAAGGGAATATCCAGATGCCATCCCGCGCGAGATGGGCGGTCGTTGCTTGCCTGGTGGCGGTTGCGACCGGGACGGCGGCGATTGCGGCCGACGGTCCGATCCGGGGCGAGGTTCAATCGATTGATCATGCGACGGCGCAGGCCGTGATTCGCGACGAGACGTCGAAGCAGGATGTCTCGGTGAATCTGTCGGCGCTGGTGCGTCCCTCGGCGTCGAAGCCGGGGGGAAATGTGGAGCTTCGCAATCTGAGGCCCGGGACGAAGGTGGTCGTCCACGAGGGGGTGGTCGCCTCGGGCCTGGAGATCGACGAGGCGCGGCCGAAGGCGCGCGGGCCGATTCTTCGCGAGTTCTGGCACAACTTCACGCACAACCTGTTCAAGCCGCTGCTTTTGTTTTTCTATCTGGGGTTTCTGGTTCCGATCCTCAAGGTCGAGTTTGAGTTCCCCTATGCGATGTACCAGGCGCTGACGATTTACCTTTTGCTGGCGATTGGCTGGCACGGTGGGGAGGAGCTGGCGAAGATCGACCCGTCGCTCTTCGGGAATGTCGCCGGGTTCATGGTGGTGGGGTTCCTGACCAACCTGGGTGTGGGGGTGCTCGCCTACGTACTGCTCTCGGCGATGACGCCGATGCGACGGGTTGACAAGGCGACGGTGGCCGGTTTCTACGGTTCCGACTCGGCCGGGACGTTCGCCACCTGTGTCGGCGTGCTTGGGACGGTCGGGCTGCGATTCGACGCCTACATGCCGGTGATGCTCGCCGTGATGGAGATCCCGGGATGCCTGGTCGCGCTCTATCTGGTCGCCCGGCTCCGGCACCGCGGGATGGACGCGCTGGGGAACATGCCCGACGAGCCCGGTTACGACCCGCAAGCCAGGCCGACGCCCCGACCGGTCGGCGACCACGTTCCCGACCGCCGCGAGCAAATCGATGAGGAGGTGCTGGAGCTCTCCATGGAGAAACGCGAGCACCCCGAGCGCAACGGTGACAGTGGTGAGAGCAAGAAATCACCACTGATCACCGCCCAACTGCTCCACGAGGTGCTGCTCAACCCGGGACTTTACCTCCTCTTCGGCGGCATCCTGATCGGGATGATCAGCCAGCTTCAGGGCGAGAAGGTCACCCGAGAGGACGACCACTTCTTCCTCAACCTGTTTCAGGGCGTCCTTTGCCTGTTCCTGCTGGAGATGGGGATGACCGCCTCGCGGAAGATGAGAGACCTCAAATCCGCGGGTCCCGCCTTCATCGCCTTTGGCCTGATCGCCCCGGTCCTGTTCGCGACGATCGGCATCGCGGTCGTCCACACTTACGCCCACCTGACCCACACGCCGTTCCTACCGGGCAGCTATGTCCTCTTCGCCGTTCTCTGCGGCGCAGCCTCGTACATCGCCGTTCCGGCCGTCCAGCGGCTGGCGATCCCCGAGGCCAGCCCGACCCTGCCGCTCGCCGCCTCGCTCGGTCTGACCTTCTCCTGGAACGTCACCGTCGGCATCCCGATCTATATCGAGATCGCCAATGCGGTCATCGAGCGGTTTCCGGTGGGTTGAATCGCTTTGACCCAGGAATTGCAGATTCGAGATTCAAGATTCCAAATTAAAACATTAATATAATTTCTTTAATTTATAAAATATTGTCTAAGCTTTGAGTTCCCACGGAGTCCCGCATGTCCGCGACATCGACGACGCCCGCGCCCGAAGCCCTCGAAGGCGAGAATCGGTTGGACGACGAACTGGCCGGAGCGATCGAGCATGCGGCGCATCTGCTGCCACAGCAGGGGCCGATCACCGTCTTCATCCACCACAATACCCTCCACGCGCTGGAGAACCTCACGTTCGAGGACGCGGTCGGCCGAGGAGCGGAGGTCTTCGGCTGCCAAACCTACCTGGGCGAGGACCGGTATCGCGACGAGTTGATCCGGGGCCGGATTCGGTTCGACGAGCTGCGTGAGGTACTGGCCGAGGACCTTGGCGCCTCGGCCGACGACCCCGTGCCCGGGTTCGGTACGCGACTCGACCTCCGCCTGGCGATGCTCCAGGACCCACTCCGGATCGGCCCGACCGAGGAGCTTGTCTGGTATGTCGCCGAGTACGATGCTCTCAGGCGGGCCCGGCCGGAGGTCTCATCGGCGACGCGGGCCCGGCTGATCGCCGAGACCCGGCGATGGGCGATGCGCGACCTTCGCCCCAACGGCCACGGCGACCCGATCGCCCGCCTGATCGGCGCGAACGGGCCACCCGCTGCACGGATCGAGGACTGGAGCGACGCCGAATGGGAGCAGTTCGCCCTCGGGGCCCTCTGGCGGATCTGCGGTGAGGGCGTTCGCGACCTGCCACCTCCCCGAGCCTCGACACCGATGCCGGTCCGCCATCGCGACGTTCTTTTCGAGGCCACCGGCCGGGACGCCGACGCGATGGTCCACCCGCCGCTCATTCGCCTGGTCGCGGCCTTCCTCGACCAGGGCCTGGCGGCCTGGACACTTCCAGGTCGCGACCAGGGATTCTTTTCTGCCTTCACCTCGCTCTATTCGAGACCGGGCGGACCGCCGGATCCCTGGCGGCGCGACCTGGCCGACGAGCTAAGGCCGCTCCTTCGTGAGGAGGTGGAACCGCTCGAATCGATCCGGAGATCGCTCGACGATCTCGGCGTGAGTCGCGACGAGCGGGACGAATTCCTTTCGGCGACACTCCTGGCCCTCCGCGGATGGGCCGGCATGATCCAGCAGGTCGAGGAACGCAGCGATCGCGTCGTCCACCCGATCGCGCCCGGGAGCCTGGTCGAGTTCCTGGCCGTCCGATTGCTGATGGACCGATGCGCGCTGGCTCAACTGGCACGCGAGACGATCGGATACGAGGGACCACTCTCCGGACTTCGCGAGGCGATCCGACGACGCTCGCCAGAATCGCGCGGGCCGAGTGTGGAGCAACGCGCGTTCCTGGTCTTCCAGCTCGCGCAGGTCTCCGGAGCCTCGCCGGACGTGCTCTACCGGCTCGACCCGGCGGGATGGGCCCAGCTCGTCGACGAGATTGAGGGGTTCGGCAGCCTTGATCGGCGTCGTGTCTTCCACCTGGCCTACGAGCGGCGGTTTCAAACCCGGGCACTCGACGCGATCGCGATCCACGCGAAGGCCCCTGCGCCGACGCCGGAGTCGCCCCGGTTCCAGCTCATTTGCTGCCTCGACGACCGGGAGGAATCGTTCCGCCGGCACGTCGAGGAACTGGCGCCGGACGCCGAGACGTTCGGGACGGCGGGCTTCTTCTCGGTCGCGATGTACTACCGGGGCGTCGACGATGCGCACGCCGTTCCGCTCTGTCCGGCGGTGATCCGACCGCGGCACTGGGTCGTCGAGCGGCCGATCGACGAGGACGCGGGCGAATCCCGGCGCCGGCATCGGGGACGCTGGCTCATTGGGATGGCCTCGCACCAGATTCACACGGGGAGTCGATCGCTGGCGCAGGGGGCCCTGCTGGCTCCGATGGGCGTACTGGCCTCGATTCCGCTGGTCGCCCGGACGCTCTTTCCTCGCCTGACCGCGCAGCTTCGGCAATCGCTGGGACGGATCGTCCTCGACCCGCCGCGCACCCGGTTGCAGCTCGAGCGCACCGACCTCGAGCCGGGTCCCGAGGATGGCGGCATCGGCTTTACCGTGGAGGAGATGGCCGAGATCGGCGAGAGAATCCTCCGCGAGCTGGGGCTGACCGAGCGGTTCGCCCGGCTGGTTCTGATCGTCGGCCACGGGTCGACGAGCCTGAACAACCCGCACGAATCGGCCTACGATTGCGGGGCCTGCGGTGGTTCCCGGGGCGGACCGAACGCCCGCGCCCTGGCACAGATCCTGAATGATCTTCGCGTCCGACGTCTGCTGAGTGAGCGGGGGCTTTCGATCCCGATCACGACCCGGTTCGTCGGCGGAATGCACAACACCAGCAGCGAGGAATTGACACTCTTCGATGTCGACCGGCTTCCGGCCGATCATCGTGAGGACCTGGTCGGGATTCGGGCGATCCTCGACCGGGCGCGGGAGCGGAACGCCCACGAACGCTGTCGACGGTTCCTCTCGGCGCCCCTGACGCTGAGCTTTGCCGGGGCCTTGCAGCACGTCGAGGCTCGCGCGGAGGATCTCGGCCAGGCGCGTCCGGAGTGCGGCCACGCCACGAACGCGATCGTACTGGTTGGACGTCGCGATCGGACCCGCGGCCTCTTTCTCGACCGGCGCGCGTTTCTGGCCTCGTACGATCCCACCCGAGACGACCCCGTCGGCACCATCCTGGAGCGGATCCTCGTCGCCGTTTTTCCGGTCTGTGCGGGGATCAACCTGGAGTATTACTTCTCGTCGGTGGACAACACGGGCTGGGGCGCGGGGACGAAGCTCCCGCACAACATCACGGCGATGCTCGGCGTGATGGACGGCTACCAGAGCGACCTCCGGACCGGGCTTCCCTGGCAAATGGTCGAGCTGCACGAGCCGGTCCGCGGACTCTTCGTGATCGAGACCCGCCCGGTGGTTCTGCTCCGGATCCTCGGCCGGAACGCGAGCCTTCGCCGACTCTGCGACAACGGATGGGTGGCCCTGGCGACGCTCGATCCCGAGACCCGAGAACTTTCGACCTATCGCCGGGGGACGTTCGAACCCTACCGTCCCCGATCGAGCGTACTGCCGCGGGCCTCGTCGTCGACCGACTGGTATCGCGGCTGGCGCGATCACCTGGAATTCGCGACGATCCGCGACGAATGATCGATCCTCGAAACCTCGCCCCTGGTGACCTTGCTCGATTCTCTCTCTGGAATCCGGGATCTTGAATATTCCATTCGCCTACCTGTTTGATGGGATTTCCATCAGACCGAATCCCATCGGAGTATTCGGAGCGGCCACGATGCCCGCGGCTCCTGACTGGCTGATCTGGACCGGCCTGATCGTGGTGGCTGCGCCGTCGGCTCTGGTGGTGGCGCTGGGGGTGGCGACGGCGATCGGGCGCGGGCCGTCGGAGCGGATGATTGTCCGATGGGTGCAGGCGGCGGTGATCGCTGGGCTCTCGGCGGCGCTGGTGGTCCTGGCGTCGATGTTGACGCTCGGAACGCGGCACGTCTCGATCCCGATGGGGGACTGGGTTGCGATTCCCCGGCATTACCAGTTCGAGGTGACGTTTGTGTTTGACCGGCTCTCGGTGCCGATGGCGATTCTTTCGTTGGTGCTCTCGGCGACGATTGGGGCGTTTGCCAGCCGGTATCTGCACCGCGAGCCGGGGTTCCGGCGGTTCTTCGCACTGTACGCGATTTTTCTGCTGGGGATGGTGGTGGCCTCGCTGGCGGGGACGATCGAGACGCTCTTTGCGGGTTGGGAGCTGGTCGGACTGTCTTCGGCGTTGCTGGTGGCGTACTTTCTGGACCGACCGGCGCCGGCGCGGAACGGGCTCTGGGTCTGGACGGTCTACCGATTTTCGGACGCTGCGCTGCTGCTCGCGGCGGTGGCGCTGCATCACCTGCGCGGAACGGGGGAATTTACCCGGCTGCTGGGCGAGGGTCCCTGGCCGGCGGGACGGGCGGACCTGGGCGCCTGGCCGGCGTTCGGCGTCGGGCTGCTGATGCTGCTGGCCGCGGCCGGGAAATCGGCGCTGATCCCGTTTTCGGGCTGGCTCCCACGCGCGATGGAGGGCCCGACCCCATCGAGCGCCGTGTTTTACGGAGCGCTTTCGGTCCACCTGGGCGCGTTTCTGCTCCTGCGGATTGGGCCGATTCTGGAGGCCTCGCCGCCGCTCGCCGCGGTTGTGGTGGCGGTCGGGCTCGCGACGGCCGTGCTGGCGTACCTGTCCGGAAGCGTTCAGACGGATATCAAGTCGGCGCTTGCATATGCGTCGTTGACCCAGGTCTCGATCATCGTGGTTGAGATCGGCCTGGGGTTTCGCTACCTGGCGCTGGTGCACCTGCTCGGCCACGCCTGCCTTCGGATGTTGCAGTTTCTTCGGGCCCCGACACTGCTGCATGACTACCACACGCTGGAAAACGCGATCGGGGGACGCCTGCCGCGCGGCCGATCGATGTGGACGAACCGGGCCGCCGGCCGGATCTACCGGATCGCGATCGAGCAGGGTTACCTCGATGGCGGCCTGATCGAATACGTCGTCCGTCCGTTCACCCGGGGCCTGGAGTGGTGCGACCGGACCGAGCGGCGATGGACCGATTTCCTCGACGGGAACGGCTCGCGAGAGTCGGGTCGCGTGAAGCCTTCCACCGTCTCGATCGACGAGCATTCATGAATATTCTGGACCTCCCCTGGCTGGATTACGCGCTCCTCAGCACGGCGATCGGATCGCTCTGGGTCGGTCGCCAGCGTGATCCGCTACGAGCCTATTCCTGGGGCCTGGCGTTCACGGGCGGGGCGCTCGCGTGTGCGGTGCTGGCCTGGCTGGGTTTTTACCTGGGGGCCCCGACCGAGCCTGGCGAGGCGCTGGGGCTTCAGCGCCGGCTGATCGGGCGGGTCGTTTTCGCGCTCGACGAGCTGAACGCACCGCTTTTCCCGGCGATTGCGCTGATTCACTTCCTGACGGCGCTGGCGACCGCCCGGGCGAAGATGCGGCGGTTTTCGTTCACCTGGTCGCTGGCGGCCGGGACGCTCCGCCTGGCGATGTTCGCGTGCCGGTCGCCCTGGCCGCTGATCGTCCTGCTGGCCGTGTCGACCGTCCCGCCGTACATCGAGCTAAGAACCCGGGGCCGGCCGACGCGGGTTTTCGTCGTCCACATGGCGGCGTTTCTGGCGTTGCTGGTGGTGGGATGGGGGTTCGTCGAGTGGAACGGCCGAGAGGCTCCGGCACCGTTCTGGGCGACGATTCCGCTGGTCCTGGCGATTCTGATTCGATGCGGATCGGCGCCGGCGCATTGCTGGGTGACCGACTGGTTCGAGCACGCGACGTTCGGCATCGCGCTTTTGTTCGTGGCGCCCTTGAGCGGGGTGTACGCGGCGGTCCGGCTCTTGCTGCCGGTCGCGCCGACCTGGGCGCTGGCGGGCCTCTCGATCGCCTCGATGATCACGGCTGTTTACGCCGCCGGGATGGCGACGATCCAGGTCGAAATCCGGCGATTTTTTGCGTTTCTCTTCATCGGCCATTCCGCGCTGGTGCTGGTGGGGATCGAGCTTCAGACGGTGACCTCGATGACGGCCTCGCTCTGCCTCTGGTTCTCGGTGATCCTCTCGCTGGCGGGGTTCGGGCTGACGCTCCGGGCGCTCGAGGCCCGGTTCGGACGGCTCTCGCTCCGAGACTTTCACGGGCTGTATCCGCACTCGCCGACGCTCGCGGTTTGCTTCCTTTTAACCGGCCTGGCGTGCGTGGGCTTCCCGGGGACGCTGGGCTTCATCGCGACCGAGATGCTGGTGGATAGCGCCGTCGAGGCGAGCCCGATGATCGGCGTGGCGGTCGTGGCGGCAGCGGCGCTCAACGGGATTGCGGTGGTCCGGGCCTATCTGCACCTCTTCGCCGGCGGCCGGCACGCCTCGACGGTCGACCTGGGACTGGGCCGTCGCGAGCGATTCGCGGTGCTTTCGCTGGCGACCCTGATTCTGGGCGGCGGATTATTCCCCCAACCGGGCGTGACGTCCCAGGAGCGAGCCGCCGAGGCGATCCTTCGCGACCGGGCTCGCATCCAGGGTGGGTCCAGTCCTCACCACGATCCAGCCACTGCCCAACCTGCCGGCGATCGGCTATCCTCGACCGCGGGAGGAAACGAGCCATGAAGTCGTACACCGAGCATCTGACCCTGAATATCCCGGTCCGGATGGACTTCCTCAACATCACACACCAGGTCGAGGAGATCGTCCGCAAGAGCGGCGTGCAGGAGGGACTGGTTCTCTGCAATGCCATGCACATTACCGCAAGCGTTTTCATCAACGATAATGAATCCGGACTTCACGAGGATTACAAGAAGTGGCTTGAAGCGCTGGCGCCGTTCGACCCATCTCCCCAACGATACCGGCACAACCGGACGGGTGAAGACAACGCCGACGCCCACATGAAGCGGCAGATCATGGGGCGCGAGGTGGTCGTCGCCATCACGAAGGGAAGGCTCGACTTCGGCCCCTGGGAGCAGATTTTCTACGGCGAGTTCGACGGACGGCGGCCGAAGCGGGTGCTGGTGAAGGTGATCGGGGAGTAAGAGAAAGTCGGCCGGCTACTGGCGGTTGATCAGGATCTCGGTCGTTCGCTTGGTCAGCAGGAGCGCGATTCGTTTTCCGACCCGCTCCGCCCAGATTTTGCACCCCTCCGCCGAGAAGTGGCCGTCGCCGATCCGGCCGTTGAAGAGCGGGTCGCCGGTGATCGGCTCGCCCTTGCGGTCGGCCTCGATCTCGATCCCGAGCAAGGCATCGGCGAAGGCGTCGATCGGGTCGAGGTATTGCAAGCCGGTCACCTCGACGACGTTCGAGATCGGCCCCGGGTAGTTCCCGACGCGCTGCGGGCCCGTGAGCTGGTTGACCCAGGGCGCCGGGACGAAGAGACTCGGGATCCCTCGCGCGAAGCAGTAATCCCGGATCCGAACGAGCCAGTATTTCGCCTCGTCCCAGTCGCCCCTCCCCTCTTCCAGCACGACCTTGATGTCCCCGGCGAAGTCGTTGGCGAACAGGCTGACCACCACGAACTGCGGCGGGAACTTCCTCCCGTACTCCTCAAGCGCGTAATAGTATTGCTCGGGCGAGTAGCCCAGGTGGCCTGTGTTCAGGATTTCGACGTTCGCGCCGAGCCGCCGGCGCAGGTCGCGCTTCAGGGACTCGGTCGGCGTCTGGTCGTCGCCGACGAAGAGGCCCTGCATGTAGGAATCGCCGAGGACGATCCCTCGGATGCGGGCGTCGAGGTCGGGCTCGGGCCCGCGGAGGCCCCACGAGTTGGTCGACTGCTCCGAGCCCTCGACGATCACCCCTCCCGTCCCCGCGACGCGCGCCCGCGCCTCGGGTCGGTCCGGAATCTGGAAGAAGGCCTTCACGTCCCCCTTGATCGGGAAGTTCCGGATCCAGACCGACCGGACGCCCGGCCGAAGCCGATACGATCGGGTTTCGTCGGGCTCGTAGACGGTTCCGGGAAGCATCACCGTCTTGTCGAAGTTTCCCCACCGGAGGACGACATGATCGGGGTCCATCCCCGCGATTTCGAGGAGCCGGCGCTGGGGCTCGGTGTACTCGCCAAACGTGCTCCGTAGCCGGCCGATCGCGCTTTGCATGTCGAACTCGCGACGACGGCGCCAGTCGGCGTCGATCTCGGATCGGTCGGGCTCCATCCCGGTCATCCGGATGGCCGCCCATCGGGCGCGCGCCGAGAGCCACCCGGCGAAGTAGCGTCCCGAGGGGACCGCGGCGAGCATCGTTCCCAGGACGACGATCGTCAGCACGGCGATCATCCGCTTGAAGATCCGGTCGACCCGACGCGCCCGATCGACGAACCCAAAGACCCCCTGGCGCATCGGTCGAGGCCGGAAGAGACGTTCGCGCCATCGGTCCGATCGCGACCGCCGAGGGACGGTCTCGGTCTTCATCCAGAGTGGGATCTCACCGACCGGTTCACTCACGAGCGGCTGCCTCCTCGATCGGGCGAGCCGGCCGGAGCCTTCGCCGGCCTCGATGCCCGGAAATCCTCGATCTGCAGTAGGAGCCGGCGCCCGACCGACTCCGCCCAGACCTCCGCCCCGGCCGCCGAGAAATGGGCGTCCATCAGGGCGTCGTTGAAGAGCACGCACCCCTCGGGCGTCTTTCCCGCTCGTCGGGATTCCATCCGCGCCTTCAGGTGGGCGTTGAGAAAATCTTCCGAGGGGTCGAAGTACGAGGCACCCTCGGGAGCCAGGACGTTGGCCAGCGCCCCGGGATAGTTGCCGGGATGCCGGCGGCGAACCAGGTCCAGCTCGTAGGGCGCCGGCACGATCAGGTACGGCCAGCCGCGCGCCTCGCAACGCTCGACAATCCGGCCCAGCCAGTACCGCCCTTCCTTCCAGTCGCCCTCGCCCCGGTCGACGGCCTTCGCGATCGAGCCGCAGTCGTTGGCGAAGACGCTCACGACCACCGCGTCCGGGCGGAACCGATCGGCGTATCGTTCCATCGAATAGTAATACTGCTCGGGCGAGTAACCCATCAGGCCCGTGTTCAGGACCGAGACCGGGCCCCCGATCGCTCGTACCAGATGGCGCCTGAGGCATTCCGGCGGCGTCTCGTCCTGCCCGATGAACATCCCCTGCATGATCGAATCGCCCAGGACCAGAACCCGGAGTTTCGCCCCGGGATCGGGCTCGGGCCCGCGCAGGCCCCACGAGTTGGTGCGTTGCCGCGAGCCCTCGACGATCCGCATTCGCGTCGGCTTGACCAGTTCGGCCAGCTCGGGCCCATCCGGGATGAGGAAGAAGGCATTCCCCTCCGACTTCCCGTCTTTACCGTGCAGCCAGACCGAGCGGACGCCCGGCCGAAGCCGGTAAGAGAGCTTCTCGTCGGGCTCGAAGACCTTCGAGGAGAGCAGCAGCGTCCAGTCAAAGTTCCCCCAACCGAAGAGGGCGTGGTCCGGGTCCATCCCGGCGTATCGAAGCAGAACGCGAAACGCCTCGTTGTTCTCGGCACTGTACCGGGCGACCTGCCCTTGCGTGCGCTCGATTCCCGCCCGGCGAAACTCGCGCCAGGAGGCGTCGATCTCGTCGCGCGTCCGAAACGTGTGGAGCGAGTCGCGGTACGATTGCCCGGCCCAGGCATCGAGCGCCCGGGAGAGAAGAAACTCCCAGGGAAAGATCCCGAGGACGACGACGACCGCGGCCAGGGTCGCCGCAAGGATGGCCCATTTGAATCCCCGCTCGCGGCGGATCGACCGCTCCAGAAAGGCGAACCGACTCTGTCGCATCCTCACCGATCGCCTCATCGATCGCCGGTCCCTTCCCGCGCTCCGAGAACGTCCGGGCCCCTTCGAGGCACTCCCGCGGCGTCTCGACGCGCCTGCGCTTCGCCCATGATCAGCAGGAGCCGCCGCCCAACCGATTCCGCCCAGACCCGCGAGCCCAACGGCGAAAAATGCCCGTCGCCGATCACATCATTGAAGAGCGGACAACCCATCGGCCGCGCCCGACGCCGCTGGCCCTCGATTACCAGATCCAGATGAGCATCGATGAAGGAATCCGTCGGATCGAGCATCGACAGACTGTTCACATCGAGCGCATTCGAGATCAATCCCGGATAGAAACCCGCTTTCCGCTTCCCCAGCATCCCCGGCGTGTAGGGCACCGAGACGAACAGATAGGGCCACTCGCGCGCTGCGCAGAAGGCCGAGATCTTCTCCAGCCAGTATTTCGCCTCGTCCCAGTCGCCCTGACCTCGCGTCGCGACCGTATGCAGGTCGCCGAAGTCGTTGCAGAAGAGGCTGACGACCACGAAGTGAGGCGGGAACCGGTCGGCAAAGGTAATCAACGAGTAATAATATTGCTCAGGCGAGTAGCCCAGGACGCCCGTGTTCAGCACCGAGACGCGCCTTCCGACCCGGGCTTCGAGGTATCGTCGAAGGCATTCCGGCGGGGTATCCTCGTCGCCGATGAACATTCCCTGCATGTACGAGTCGCCCAGGACCATCACCCGAAAGGGGGCCTGGGGATCCGGCTCGGGCCCGCGGAGGCCCCACGAGTTGATCGTCTGCCGGGAGGTCTCGACGGGGATGCCGGTTGTCCCGCGGATGGCCTCGCCGAGACCCGGGCCATCCGGGACGAGGAAGAACATCAGGACGCCGCTTCGGAGCGTCAGGTTCCGCAGCCAGATCGAATGGGAAAAGGGGCGGAATCGATACGATCGGCCGGAGTCGTCGGCCTCGAAGACGGTCGAGGGGAGCAGCAGCGTCTGGTCGTAGTTGCCCCAGCGCAGCAGGCCGTGATCGGGGTCGAGGCCCGCGTATCGCATCAGTTTCTTCATCGGCGGGTCGGCCTCGGCATCGACCCGGTCGAGACCCCTCCGCGAGGCTTCGATGCCCAGAAGGCGATACCGCTTCCAGTCGTCGTCGATTTCCTCGCGAGGCCGGGGCAGGCCGAGGATCGTCCTCACAACCTGGCGCACGCTCGACGCCGATGCCGAGACGCCATAACGTCCCCAGGGCGACGAGGCCAGGATCGCCGCGACCAGCGCCGACGTCGCGGCCACGATCGCCCGCCGAAACCACTTCTGACGGTCCCGCGAGCGCGCCGCGAACGGCAGTACGAGTTGGCTCGCTGCGGAGCGGCCTCGGCCGAGGATGCGTCGGAGGCGTGGCTGGCTGATCATGAGAGCATCATCGCGGGTCAGGAACCGTCGGGACGCCATGGGTCATCCCGGCGCATTCTCCAGGATATAGGCGATCCGCGACCGATTGAAGGCGTTCGTCCCGGCAAGCCCGCTCCGCCGAAGACCCTGGGAACCTGGAATCGGCGTGGCAGGGCGGAAGTCCGGGCGGATAGGATGGCTCTATTCGGCCACGTCGCCCCGCCCTCCTCGATCGGGACCGCCTGAAGGCCGGGGCGGCGGGGATCGGAACCGTCCACCGGATTGGATCGGATCGCCTCTCCGCGGCCCGCGAGGAGACGTCGGCATGTTCGAGGATCTGTACGACCGCCTGGGGATCGTCGCGCTGGATCGTGCCGTTCCCGCGTCTGCCGGGGTCGAACTCCTCCGTCCGATCAACCCGGCCAATGGCGAGCCGATGCCGGCGGTCCAGGCGATATCGGCCGAGGAATACGAGGCGATGGCCGATCGGTCGGTCGCGGCGTTTCGCGAGTGGCGGATGGTCCCGCCGCCTCGGCGGGGCGAGGTCGTCCGCCGGATCGGCGAGGCGCTCCGCGCCAAAAAGGCCGACCTGGGCCTGCTCATCACCCTGGAGACCGGCAAGATCCGGACCGAGGGCGAGGGCGAGGTTCAGGAAATGATCGACATGTCGGAGTTTGCCGTCGGGCTCTCGCGCCAGCTCCACGGCCTGACAATCGCGAGCGAGCGGCCTCGCCACCGGATGATGGAGCAGTGGCATCCGCTCGGCCCGATCGGGATCATCACCGCCTTCAACTTCCCGGCCGCGGTCTGGGCCTGGAACGCCATGATCGCGGCGGTCTGCGGCGACACGATGATCTGGAAGCCCTCGCCGCGCACTCCGCTCACCGCGCTTGCCGTGCAGAAGATCGTTGACGAGGTGGTTCGGAGCGTGGACCTCCCGTGCGAGGGCGTCTTCCAGCTCGCGCCGGCCGGCGAGGCGATCGGCCGGCGGATGCTCGAAGACCGGCGGCTCCCCCTGATCTCGGCCACGGGAAGTTGCCGGCTCGGCCGGGTCGTCGGCGAGGTCGTCGGGCGTCGATTGGGCCGGTCGCTCCTCGAACTCGGCGGGAACAACGCGGTCGTGATCGCGCCCTCGGCCGACCTTGAGCTGGCGATCCGCGCCACGGTCTTCGCGGCGGTCGGGACCGCCGGCCAGCGCTGTACCTCCGCGCGCCGATTGATCGTGCACGAGTCGATCCACGACCAGGTCCTCGATCGCCTGACCGCGGCCTATCAGCGTGTCCGGATCGGCGACCCGTGGGAAGACGGCGTGCTGATGGGGCCGCTGATCGGAGAAGACTCGATCGCCGCGATGCGCGCGGCCCTCGACGCCGCGATCGCGCAGGGCGGAGAGATCCTTTACGGCGGCAACCGCCTCGACCGCCCCGGCTTCTTCGTCGAACCGGCGCTGGTGAAGGCCGATCCGTCGATGCCGATCGTCGGCGAGGAAACCTTCGCCCCGATCCTCCACGTGATGAAGTACCGGACGATCGACGAGGCGATCGCGATCCAGAACGCCGTCGAGCAGGGACTGACCTCGGCCATCTTCACCAGCGACCTCCGCGAGGCCGAGCTGTTCCTCTCGCCCGAGGGCTCCGACTGCGGGATCGCGAACGTCAACATCGGAACCTCGGGCGCCGAGATCGGCGGAGCGTTCGGCGGCGAGAAATCCACCGGAGGCGGCCGGGAGGCGGGCTCCGACTCGTGGAAGCTTTACATGCGCCGGCAGACCTGCACGATCCACTACGGCCGAGACCTCCCGCTCGCCCAGGGCGTGAAGTTCGACCTCGGATCCTGAGTCGGTCAAGCTTTCCAGCCCGACCCGCCACAGCCCAGGCGTCGGGCCTCGGTTCGCTGACAATCAACTCGGGTCAGGCTGATCCGTACCGACCCATGCTGCGAGCCTCCATCCGCGGAGAACCAACCCGGGTCAGGCTGGAAAGCCTGACCTACAAAGACGCCCGGACCAGACGCGCAACCCGCCCAGTATCGATCCCCAGGAGCCGATCCCCCGCCTCGCACGCC